>CAJCHN010000128.1 GCA_903970285.1 Rhodanobacteraceae bacterium
TCGGCTACCTCCTGGAAGGTGCCGTTGCCCTGGTTGTGGAAGAGCCGGTTCTTGCCGTATCCGGTGACGTAGAGGTCGTCGAAGCCGTCGTTATCGTAGTCGCCGACGCATGCGCCCTGGCCCCAGGCAGTTCCAGTGAGGCCGGCCTTCGCGGTCACGTCGGTGAAGGTGCCGTCGTGGTTGTTGTGGAAGAGATGGTTGGTGGGCGGGTCGCCTTTGCGGTGGGCGGGGTCGAGTTCCATGCCGTTGACGAGGAAGATGTCCATCCAGCCGTCGCGGTCGTAGTCGAGGATGGCGACGCCGGAGCCGGTGGATTCGAGGATGAAGCGCTTGTGCTCGGGGTCGCCGTTGACGTTGCGGACGGTGATGCCGGCGTTGGCAGCGACATCGACGAACCATGCGGGCGAGGGGTGCTCGGCGGTGGGTGGGTAGGGCGATTGCACTGGCTGTTGCGCAGCGGCGAGCGCGACGAGGAGAAGCGTGGCGGAGAGGATGAGGTGTGGCTTCACTTCCCTGCTTCGCCCGCCTTTCACTTGCCTGCTTCGCCGGTTTTTCATTTCACTGCTTCGCCGGTTTTTTTATCGGGGGTGGGAGCGGCGGCGGCTTTGCCCATGGGCATGGTCTTGAGGATTTTGCCGCCTTCCTCGATGACGTAGAGATGGTTGGCTGCGAGCTGCCTGAGCGTGTCGCGATGGCCGGAGGGCCAGGCGATTTCGACGGTGTCGACCGTGGTGGCCTGGTCGAGGCCGAAGTGCAGGCGGAGGTCATTCTGCGAGTAGTAGCTGCCGCCGCTACGGAGCTCGTCGATCTGGCGGAGGGGCTGGTGGCCGATGCCGGACTTGTCCTGCGGAGCGGTGGCGGCGGTGACGGTAACGCGCGCGCCGACGCCGGTGCGGTTGCTGGCGGTGCCGACGAGGCGGAGCTTGATCCAGTTGCGCTGGATGGAGGCATCGCAGCGGAGGAGCTGCGGGACGGAGTTGA
Source organism: Rhodanobacteraceae bacterium (assembly GCA_903970285.1). Lineage (GTDB taxonomy): Bacteria > Acidobacteriota > Terriglobia > Terriglobales > Acidobacteriaceae > Edaphobacter. The sequence continues at coordinate 982 of CAJCHN010000128.1, forward strand.
CGCAGTTGACGACAACATCGAGGTTGCCGTCGTTGTTGAAGTCGCCGAAAGCGCAGCCGCGCGCGGCAACGGGTGCGGTGATGCCGGGGCCGGCGATGCTGGTGACTTCTTCGAACTGGCCGTTGCGCAGGTTGCGGTAGAGGTATTTGTGCTCGGCGTAGGGGGCGTCGAGGTGCGAGCCGTCGACCTCGGGGTAGACGTGGCCGTTGGAGATGAAGATGTCGAGCCAGCCGTCGTTGTCGACATCGGCAAAGCCGACGCCCCAGCCGAGATAGCGGGTGTTGATGCCGAGGCCGGAGAGATAGGTGTGGTCTTCGAAGGTGCCGTCGCCGAGGTTCTGGTAGAGGGAGTCGGTGTCGCCGGCGAAGTTGGTCTTGACGATGTCGAGCAGGCCGTCGCGATTGAAGTCGCCGACACTGACGCCCATGCCGGCCTGCGGCTTGCCGTCGGGCGAGTAGGCGACGCCGGATTCGACGGCGACGTCCTTGAAGGTGCCGTCCTTCTGGTTCTGGTAGAAGGTGGCGGCGGTGGAGTCGTTGGCGACGTAGATGTCGGGCCAGCCGTCGTTGTCGAAGTCGGCGACGGTGACGCTAAGGCCGTAGGTGCCGATGGTGTCGAGGATGCCGGACTTCTCGCTGACGTCGGTGAAGGTGCCGTCACCGTTGTTGTGGTAGAGGATGTTCTTGCCGCCATCGAGTCCGGGCGGGCCGCATGCAACCTGGATCCCCTTATAGGCACAGCCGGCGGCCTCGGGCAGCGGTGCGGTCCTGATGTCGAAGTCGATGTAGTTGGCGACGAAGAGGTCGAGGTGGCCGTCGCGATCGTAATCGAGGAAGGCGCAGCCGGAGTTCCAGCGGGTCTTTGGCTGGATGAGGCCCGCCTTGGCCGTCACGTCGGTGAAGGTGCCGTCGCCATGATTCTTGTAGAGGATGGGCTGGCCGTAGTAGGAGACGAAGAGGTCGTCCAGGCCGTCGTTGTCGTAGTCGCCGACGCAGCAGCCCTGCCCCCAGCCGGAGCGGGTCATGCCGGACTTCGCGGTGATATCGGTGAAGGTGCCGTCGCGATTGTTCCTGAAGAGGCGGCTGATCGGGGCGTCATCCTTGGGCAGCCCCTCCAATCGAGTGCCGTTGACCAGGAAGATGTCGAGCCAGTCGTCGTGGTCGAAGTCGTAAAAAGCCACGCCGCAGCCGGTGGTTTCGAGCAGATAGCGGTTCTTGTGCTCGCCGCCGTAGATGGTTTTGGCGTTCAAGCCGGACTGTTTGGCGACATCGACGAAGCTGTAGCCGAGCGGCGAGCCGGTGACCGGGGACGGCAGGGTTTTGGGTGCGGGCTTCGGCTTGGCGTCGAAGGCAGGGCGGGAGCCGATCTGCTGACTGGGCTGCTGAATGGGCTGCTGGGCGGGGAGTGCGAGCTGGAGAACGTCTTCCAACGAGAGGACGAGCGCGGTGCGGGAGAGCGAACGGATGAAGCCTCGGCGAGTCCAGGACATAGGCGGTGTCCCAGTATAGTTGCGGAAAGGGTGAGTTTGGGATCAACCGATGGGTGGAGACGCCGGGGCGGCGCACTCACAGGGCTGGGGGCCGCTCCCCACGCGGCAGGGAGCTTCACGGTAACGGCGACAATCGGCCTTCCCCTTCGCGCAGCGTGTAGCGCTGGTCGGCCCGGACGTTGCGGATACGATCGACCGTGCCGGAGGTGGGCCAGGTGACCTCCACCTGGGTGATGGCTGCGGCGGAGCCGATGCCGATGTGCTGCTCGAGCGGATTTCCACCGAAGCTCGACCCGTAGCCGACGGTGCGGAAGATGTGGCGCGGCTTGTTGCCTTCGACCACCATCACGTCGATACGTGCACCGAAGGCGGCGCGATTGGTGCGCACGCCGGTGAGGCGAAGCGTGATCCAGTGGTTGTGGTTTCCGGGGTTGCGGTAGAGCGCGGCCTGGTAGCTGTCGCCCGGCTGCGCGCCGCCCATCTCTTCGAAGACATCTTCGAAGCCGGTGCGGTGCAGGTCGGCGAAGGCGATGCCGTGGCCCTTTTGCAGGTGGCCAAAGTCGCCGACAGTGGTGACGTCCTTGAAGGTCTGGCCGCGATCGTTGAGGAACATACGGTTGGGCAGCAGGGCCTGGTAGGTGGAATCGCCGGTGCCGAGATAGACGTCAAGCCAACCGTCGTTATTGAGGTCGCCGAAGTTTGCCCCCATGGTCAGGATGACGCGGTCGAGGCGGGTTTCCGCAGTGACATCCTTGAAGGTGCCGTCGTGCTGGTTGCGATAAAGCCGAGGCACCTCCGCCTGCACCGGTCTGCCGATCTCGAAGGCGCCAACGCCGGAGGAGGCATCGAGCGAGTAGCCGGCGACGAAGATGTCGGGCCAGCCGTCGTTATCGTAGTCGAAGAACCAGGTGGCGAACGAGTTGGACTGCTTGTCGACTCCGGCCTGGGCGGTGACATCGGTAAAGCGCCAGCCTTTGCGGATGTCTGCGGGATCGCGGGGCCCATCGTTGCGGAAGAGATGGTTCCTGCCGTACATGACGGAGACGTAGAGGTCGGGGCGGCCATCGTTGTTGAAGTCTCCCCAGGCGACCCCCTTGACGAAGCCGAGGTCGGCGAGTCCGGAGGCGGCGCCGATCTCGGTGAAGGTGCCGTCGCGGTTGTTGTGGAAGAGCTGCGACGGGTGGAGGTCCGCGGGGTCGGAACCGGATCCAGAACCGGGACGAGTCTCGTGGCCGACGAAGAGATCCAGCCAGCCATCGTTGTCGAAGTCAGCCCAGGCGGCGGTGTTGGTGGGGTGCGCGGACAAGAGCCCCGCCTGCTCGGTCACGTCGGTGAAGGTTCCGTCGCCGTTATTGCGCAGCAGCGACATCGGGTAGCACCCCTGTTTACCCCACCAGCCGCCGCGCAGGACGAGCACGTCCGGGTGGCCGTCGTCGTTGAAGTCGGTGAGGACGAGGTTAAGGCCGCCGGTCTCGCCCATGAGGCCGGAGCGGCGGGTCACATCGCGGAAGGTTCCGTCGCCGTTGTTGTGGAACAGGTGCATCTGGTCAAGCGGGCCGGAACTGGTCACCATGACGTCCAGCAAGCCATCGCCGTCGAAGTCCTCGACGATGACTCCACCAGCGTGCGAGGTAATGTCCAGGCCTTCGGAGGCGGCGACTTCGGGGAACTCGGGCAGTGAGGCTTCAGAGGCGAAGCGCGATTCGGGAATAAGGTAGGCGCGGGGAACGTCCTGCGGATAGCGTCCCAGCTGCATGTACGCGACGTTGAGCAGCCACTGCGACTGGGCATCCTGCGGGTCTGCCTGCAACAGCGCGGTGAGCTCGCGGACGACGCCTTCGGCTCCGCGAGGGAGCTGATGTGCGGCGGATTTCTGCAGGGGAAACAGGCAGGCGGTGCGGCCGTGCGTGGTGGCACAGTTTTGCTGTTCGCCCAGGCGAAGATAGGCGATGGCGAGCCAGGAGCCCAGGTCCTTCGCCGCGGCGGCCGGCATGGCTTCGCCGGAGCGCTGCCAGCGCCGGCGCACCTCCTCGAACTGGCGGACGGCGGATTCGCTGTCACCCTGGTAGAGCATCTCCTTGGCAAGCTGCTCGCGGACGGTGGTGTCGTCGTGCAGCGAAAGGTGCTGGGTGCTGAGCAGGGAGGAGTAGTAGGCGACGCGGCGCGCGACCTTGTAGTTATCGAACTTCCAATCGGTGGCGGCGAAGACCGCCTGCAGGCGGTCCGCCATCTGCCTGGTCGAGGGCGCCTGGAAGATCGGATCGGTGTCGGCACCGCGGGCCGGCATGGAGACCGAGCCGACTGCCGGCGGCGACATCGGCATCTGCGCGCAGGCCGGGCAGGTGAGGGCGATGAAAAGCATGCAGCGAAGGGCGGGCTTTGGTGTGGTCCACACGACGGCTAGTGCAGGCTTTCGAGCTTGGGCTCGGCCGCCGATTGCAGCTTCTCGGCGGTTGCGGTTTCGCGCGCGGCTTCGTCGCGCCGGCCCATGGCACGGTACGCCTGGCCGAGCAGGCTGTGCGTCATGTAGTTGGCGGGATCCATCTGCTCGGCGCGCTCGAGAAAGGTGGAGGCGGCGAGCGGATCCTGCTTCTTGAGGTCGGCTTTGCCCAGCAGGATGTAGGGGCCGGTGGAGTTGGGCTCGAGCAGCACGGCTTCCTCGAGCGTTCGCTGCGCATCATCGTACCTGCCGGCGCGCAGGTAGGCGTCGCCGAGACGGTCGTACACGATGCCTTCGAGCGGGTTGCGTGAGCGCTCCTGTTCGAAGGCGGCGATGGCTTCGTCCAGGTGGTTGCCGGCGAGGGCGATCTCGCCCAGCAGTTCGTGCGCGAGCGGCAGGGCCGGGTCGAGGGCGAGCGCTTTCTCCGCGAAGGACTGCGCGACCGGCAGATACTCCCGGCGCAGCAGCATGCGTGCGCTGATGAGGTAGGCCGGAGCGGAGTCGGGCTGGAAGCCGTATTGCGCGGCGAAGGCGTGGCGCGCATCGTCGTAGCGGCGGGTATCGATGTAGCAGAGGGCGAGGACGTAGTTGGGGTCGGCCTTGCTGTTGGAGGGGGTTTGCGCCGACGGCGCGAGCAGGGGAATCGCGTCCGCGGGACGTCCGAGGCGAAACAGCGTCAGCCCACGCATCTGTGCAGCTTCTATGTCGGATGGGTCGGCCTGGAGGGCGGCGGCGAAGGCGGTGTCCGCCTGGCGCAGGTCGCCCTTGGCATAGAGCGCGAGACCTTCCACACGATCGAGGCCCGGAGGCGCAGCGTGCTGCGCGCGCAGAGCGGAGATCTGATCCAGGGCCTGGGCCGCATGGCCGGTCTCGATGAGTGCACGCAGGGCGTGAAGGTCGGATGACGCCAAGGGTGTTTGGGCCCTGGCCCAAACGAGACACGACGACGTGAGCAGCGTCAGCAGGAGCAGGAGAGTGAAGAGACAGAATCGCAACTGTCTAACTACATGGCGAGATTTCGGCATGGAAAGCGGATTGGTGGAACGGTTCAACATGCTGCTGGAACCCCAAGGTAGAAGCCAAAGAAAATAAGGTGGGAGGAAGTAACTCCTCCCACCGGTCAAGCGAACCAACGTTTAGAACTGGAGGTGCGCGGTGAACTGCAGTTGGCGCGGGTTGGTGGTTCCGCCGATGCCGGCCGGGAACGGACCGCCACCGATCGAACCTGCACTGCTGCTGTCGATGGTTCCATTTGGATTGCCAAGGTTGATGTGGTTGAAGGCATTGAAGGCATCCATCCGGAATTGCGCGGTGTATCTCTCCCGGAAGGTGACGTTCTTCGAGATGGACAAGTCGCTGTTGAAGAACTTCGGTCCAAAGAGCGAGTTGCGACGGATATTTCCGATCTGGTCGAGACCAGGGCAGGTAAATCCACCGTAGACAGTTGTGGCGTTGCAGAGGTTCCTCGGAGAGGGCTTGCCGGTCGTCGGATCGACGTAGTTGAGATCGGCAGCGCTGATCTGAGGAGTGAAGAAGGTTACATTTCCCAACCCCGGAGTTCCCAGCAGGTTTCCCTGATGGACATTCTGGGGGTTGCCATTTGGCTGGCAGGGAGCATCGCTAGGAATGACGGCGCTGCAATTGGAGTAGCTGAGCGAATACGGGAGACCGCTCTGGAATTGGAACACAGGGCTGAACTCAAACCCCTCAACGATGTGGCTTACGATCGAGTTCGAGTTCGACAGGAACTTCTGACCGTGACCGAACGGCAACCGATACAATCCGTAGCCAGTAAAGGCTGACCGCCGAATCGCCGAATCGTTCCCAATCACCGCCTGCTTGTCCCAGGTTGCAAAGCTGCTGGCAGCATCTCTACCTCGCTGATAGGCATAGTTCAAGTTGATGCTCAGCCCCTGAGTGAAGACCTTAGTTACCTTGGTTTGAAGTGCGTTGTAGTGGGTGTCCTGATCATCTCCATAGTAGGAAATGCCCTGGGTCCATCCGCACGGTCCGCCACCGCAAGCCGGAAGTGTTCCGTTGGTAAAGCGCTGCAAAAGCGTGGAGTTGCTGGTCGCACCGGAGGGGCCGACCAGCAAGCCCGTGGATTGACCACCCGCCGTCTTCCCCGTCGCGGTGCAGGTTGCAGAGGCCTGGAGGCAGTTGCCGCCCGAGGCATCATAGTGCAGCGCTTGTCCGGTTACGACGTTGTACGAGGCAGGGAGAAAGATCGCTGCTTCGTTGGGGTTGGTATTGTTTCCATCACCATCGCTGAGGGTATGAGTTCCCTTATTTCCGACGTACGCTATTTCAACGGAGATGGTTGGCGTGAGAGACCGTTGAACAGCCAGGTTCCAGGCATCGAGTGTCGGCAGCCGCTCGGTGAAAGGGCGCGCCTTCACGCTGACGGATGCGCCGATGCTTGCGTTGGCTCCTGGGAGTTGCTCGGTAATCGGGATTTGGCCCATCGCGTTGGCCACCGGTGGGACGTAGTCGGAGAGTGGGCTGGTGGCGTTCTTCGGGGTCCCCACTGTGGGGGTATTGGGAGTTGCAGGGTTGTACTGTGGCACGGCTGCGTTGGTCGGATCGGTGAGGTTGAAGGCGTAGCTGGTATTGCCTCCCGTTCCGTTCAGCGACTGGTTGGCGAGAACTGGTATGTTCTGCGTCACTACGTGTCCGAAGTCGGAGCCAAAGACGCCGATGTCGAAGCTGCGTCCGTATCCTGCCCGAACAACGGTCTTGTCGTTGAACTGGTATGCGACACCCAAGCGAGGGTTGTAGGTATTCTTGGCTGCGGCGACGCCCATGTTGAGTGGGATACCACCTTCGCCGGCAACGTTGATGAAGCCGGTCTGCAGATTCAGCAACGCTCCGTTGCCGGATCCATTGACCCTCTCCGGTCCATAGAACTCATAGCGGAGACCCAGGTTGAGAGTAAGTTTTGGGGTCGCGCGCCACGTGTCCTGCGCATAGAAGAAGTCTCTCTTTTGAAACTCCTTTGCATTGGTGGAGGTGCTGGCGTAGCGGTTGAAGGCGGTGACGTCGCCGAGGATGTAGGTGGCCCACCCGAGGCCGCCGATGCCGTTGAGCATCGAGTCTAGGCCGGAAGTTGGTCCGTTACCGAAGTTGTTGACGCCGGTACGGTCCGCGTCACTCGGGACACGAAGGTTTCGCGCATACCGGATATCCGCGCCGAACTTGACTGCGTGATTGCCGATGGTCTTGGTCCAGTTGTTGACGATCTGGAACTGATCTTCCTTCTCTTTCAAAGGGCAGTTGCAATGATTCATGTTGAGGCCGGTACCGAACTGCGCACCCGTGTTCTGACCATTATTGGGGCCGGCATTGAAATTGGTGACGTTGAGGTCAGCGATGTTGATGTCCGGTGTACCGTAATCGGTTGTGATCGCTTCGCTCGGGCCATTCCCTGTGACATTTTCTCCCAGGAAAGGCAGGTTGGTGTTTCCAGGATCATTCTTGTGCGTGGTGATGTTATAGCGGAAGTATCCGAGGCGAACGTCGGTGACCAGCTTCGGCGTCACCACAATATCGGTGCCGAGCGCGAGCGAATCGTTGGCTCCCATGGATACACCGCCGTACCCCGCGAGGCCAAGGCCGGGTCCACCTGCCGGGCCAAAGAGGCTGGCACCGCTGAGGGTATCGGTGAAGCGGCTGAAACGTCCAAAGACGTGAATGCGGTCGCTGAGGGTCGCATCGCCGCGAACATCCCATTGATTGCTGTTGAAAATGCCAGTTCCGCTGCCCGAGTAGTTATTGGTCAGGCCGAAGTCGTTGGACTGGTTCGGGGTGACATTTGGCGTCTTGCCGTTCGCCAGGAGAAGCTGGAAAAGCTTTCGGGCCTGCGGCGAAACCAGACTGAGGGGGATGATGTTCCCCGGAAAGGCAACGGGTGCACCACTGGAGTTGTCGAAGATCTGGTGGTTCCCACCAGCCGAGACGTATTGGCTGAAGTCGCAGCCTGGTGCATTGTTTGATGCGTTGGTGGTGCCGGTGCAGCTGTTCAGGGCGAGCAGCGAAGGCACGGTGCCGGTCCCGGAGGATCCTACTTTCTGTCTGACACCCTGGTAATCGCCGAAGAAGAAGATTCTGTCTTTGATGACGGGGCCACCGACAGAACCGCCGAATTGGTTCTTGAGCCCACCCGGGAACGGGCTGGATGCCAAGGAAGTCGGCGTCTGCGAGAAGGGATCGCGGGCCAGGTTGGCGTTACTTTCGCGATTGTCGAAGGCGGTTCCGTGGAACTGGTTGGTGCCCGACTTGGTCTGAACCGTCTGCACCGACGCGACCGCCTTGCCGAACTCGGCGTCAAAGTTCTGCGTCGCGATCTTGGCTTCAGACATGGATTCGGAGTTCGGGTTGATGACGATGATGCCCAGGATCGCGTCCTGGTTATCGGTTCCGTCCAGGGTGTAGTTGACGCCGCCGAAGGCTTGTCCATCGATCTGAATCTGCTTGGAACCCTGCGGATTCTCGGACGCGGCGTGCGCCCAGCCGAGCTGCACGGCGCCGGGGAGAAGAAGCTGTAGGTTGGTGAAGTTGTGGTCCGGGATGGGCAGCTCTTCAATCTGCTGCGCGTTGAAGATGGTAGCTACGTCGGACTTATCTGTCTTCAACTGCGGGACCGCATCCGCATTCACTTCAACGGTCTGATCCGAGGCGCCGATGGTCAACACCGCGTTGACTTTGGGAGAGGTATCGGCGAAGACCTGCATGCCGTTCTGCTCGAACGCCTTGAAGCCGGTCGAGGTCACCTTGACGTTGTAGGTATCGGGGATGAGGTGCTCGGCGGTAAATTCACCCGCGCTGTTGCTGGTCAGGGTGACCGATGTGCCCTTGGCGACGTCGGTGACCACGACGGTGGCGTTGGGAATGGCAGCGCCGGTTGGATCCGTGACGGTCCCGAGAATCTGGCCATAGATGGCCTGTGCCGATGCACAGGGGGTAGAGCAGATGAGCAGCGCCGCGGTGATCGCGAATAGCGATGCGCGGAGCCGGCTTCTCCAGTTGCAGTTCATACTGATCCTCCTCGAAAGTTGTTGCGCATGGGCACGACAAACCAAACCACCGGCAAGTCCCATGCGTTGCGAGCGCATCGGCTTGCTTCTTGATCTGGGTTGGTTGCAGAGCCCGCGAAAATCTGGTTCCTTTGTGCGACGCAAACACTACGCACCGGAGGGGGAACTGTCAACCTGTTTTCGGAACAGGTATCCAATTCGTCGAGGTCTTTGATAGGGCAAATGACGGGCAAAGCCGGGCGGCCGTGGCTAGAGAGGGAAGGTCGTCCGTAGCGGCTTAGACCACAGGGCATGAGAGGCAATGACGCGGTGCTTCAGCTAAATCGGTTTTCACGAAGGTTACGAAGCAGCTGCCAGGACATATCCTCACCGGCGCGCACCAAATGCTATAGTGCTCGTCGATCTCTCGGAGGCAATCGATGGTGTGTGAAGGGGTTTCCATGCGGCACAAAGGTTACGGGACGCGGGTGCGCGGATTTGCGTTTACGGCTGTGTTGCTGGGCGTGCTGGGCATGGCCGCGATGCGGGGCGGAGTGGCAGCGACGGCGCAGACCACGGGCATGGACGCGAGCGCCAAGTCGTCCGACCCCTGGTGGAAGCACGCTGTCGTCTACGAGATCTATCCGCGTTCGTTTCAGGATTCGAACGGCGACGGGATCGGCGATCTGAACGGGATCACGTCGCGGCTGGATTACCTGAAGGGGCTAGGCATCGATGCGATGTGGATCTCGCCCATGTATCCGTCGCCGCAGGTGGATTTCGGCTACGACATCTCCAACTACGAGGCCGTCGATCCCCAATACGGTACGCTTGCCGATATGGACCGGCTGATCGCTGAATCGAAGAAGCACAACATCCGCGTGTGTCTGGACATGGTCCTGAACCACACCTCCGACAAGCATCAGTGGTTTATCGACGCAGCGAGTTCGCGCAGCAATCCGAAGCACGACTGGTACGTGTGGAACGACGGCAAGCCGGCGAATGCGCCGGGGGTCACGCCCTACCAGAAGCGGTTCGAGCACGATGGGATGGTGCCGCCCAACAACTGGGTCTCCGGCTTTGGCGGCAGCGCGTGGGAGTGGGTGCCGGCGGTACACCAGTTCTACTACCACGAGTTTTACAAGCAGCAGCCGGACCTGAACTGGCGTAATCCGGCGGTTGAGCAGGCGATGTTCGGCGCGATGCGCTTCTGGCTGGATCGAGGCATCGCGGGCTTCCGGCTGGACGCGATTCCTACCCTGTTTGAAGATCCGCAGTTGCGCGATGAACGCGAGACCGGAGGCGTAAACGCGCAGGGCGATCCGAATCTGGACGATTCTTACACGAATAATTTACCCGAAGTTCATGACGTGATCCGGCGGATGCGCAAGATGGTTGAGGCTTATCCGGGCGACCGGGTGCTGATCGGCGAGACCTATCTCCCCAACACGGCGGAGCTGGACAAGTGGTATGGCGGAGCCGCGCAGGACGAACTGCAGCTTCCGATGGATATGCTGGTCGGCTTCCACGGCGACCACGACCATCTGGACGCGGCCAAATTCCGGCAGCACATCGAAGAGGCGGAGACGCAGATTCATGGGGCGCAGCCGCTGTTTGTCTTCGACAATCACGACAATGTGCGGGCGATCAACCGGTATGGCGACGGCGCGCACGACGCGGAGATCAACAAGCTGCTGGCGGCGGTTCTGTTTACCACCAAGGCGACGGCGCTGATGTATTACGGCGAGGAGATCGGCATGACGACGACCACGCCAACGCGCAAGGAAGATGTGAAGGATCCGATCGGAATCACCGGCTGGCCGAAGGAAAAGGGCCGCGACGGTGAACGGACGCCGATGCAGTGGACGGCCGGGCCGCAGGCGGGATTCAGCACCAATCAGCATCCATGGCTGCCGGTGGCGCCGAACTACAAGACGGTGAATGTGGCCGTCGAATCGAAGGAGCCGGACTCGCAGCTCGACTGGTTCAAGCAGTTGATCGAGCTACGCCGAAGCAATCCGGCGCTGCACAGCGGTTCGATGACCATGCTCGACACTTCGAGCCCCAGCGTGCTGGCCTACGAGCGGACGGTAGAGGGCCAGCCCGCCGTCGTCGTCGCAATGAACTTTACCGCCCAACCGCAGACCATCTCTCTGGATGTTCCGGGCACCGGCGTCAAGACCCTGGCGACCGACGATCCGACGCTCAAGTCCGCGACCAGCCTCAAAAATGTTACGCTGGCTCCGTTTGCCGCGTGGGTCGCCGCCGTGCAGTAGGGCTGCGATTGCGGCTGGGCGGGTCAACGCTCGCTTTGGTCGCAATCGATTCAGACTTCGCAATCGATTTAGAGATCGCAATCGATTTAGATATATAGATAGTCGAAAAAGTTCAGGCAGGTAGATCGTGCTCGGATCGCAGTGTCGCAGGATCGTGTTGCTGGGCTTGGTGGCTGGACTTCCCTGCTCCATCGCCCAGACTGCTCCAACCTCGCAGGCGCAGATTGGCGAGTACATCAGCCACGGCTGGGACACGCTCTCGCGGTCGATGGCGGAGTGCAAGTCGGTCGTCGATCCCAAGGTCAAGACCGCTCCGGTTCTCTACCTGCCCGCAGGCATGGAGCTCCCGGCTGCGGTGACGGACATGGAACGGGAGTGCCATGTCGATGTCCGGCATCTGCCGCGAGCCATTCACTCGATCGGCGACGTTCGCCCGCAGGAGCTGCCGGTCGAGGGGTTGCTCTACCTTCCGAACAAGTACGTCGTTCCGGGGGGCCGCTTCAACGAGATGTACGGCTGGGACAGCTACTTCATTCTGCTCGGACTCGAGCACGATGGCCGCACCGCCCTGGCCCGCGGCATGGTGGAGAACTTCTTCTACGAGATTGAGAACTACGGCGCCATTCTGAATGCGAACCGCACCTACTTCTTTACTCGTTCGCAGCCGCCTTTTCTTTCGTCGATGATTCGCGAGGTGTATGAGCATCCGGAGGCGGGTGCGGCGCCGGACATCAAGTGGCTGGCCAAGGCCTACGCCCACGCTCAGCGGGACTACGCCTTGTGGACTTCGCCAGAGCATCGCGCGGGTGAGACCGGCCTGGCCCGATACAACGATCTGGGCGAGGGTCCAGTGCCGGAGATGGCCGACGATTCAAGCTATTATCCGGATGTCATCCGCTGGCTGATCGCGCATCCGACGGTGCACCCGGAGTACCTGGTGAGTGGGTCGTCGCGTCCGAACGCCGCGGAGGCGCGCGGCCTGGCGCTCGAAAGCTGCGATGCGAGCATCTCGAAGGTGTGCGCCGCGGCCAACGTGGATGGGCATCGGCTCTCGGCGGCGTTTTACCGCGGAGACCGCGCCATGCGCGAGTCGGGCTTCGATACCAGCTTCCGGTTCGGACCCTTCTCCGGATCGACGACCAATTTTGCCCCTGTCTGCCTGAACTCCCTGCTGTACCGCTACGCCCAGGATATGGCCCAGTTCGCCCGCATCCTGGGCCGCGCAGGGGAGGCGGCCGAATGGACTCGCAAGGCCGAGGCCAGGAAGGCAGCCATGGACAGGTATCTCTGGGATCCCGCCTCCGGGCTCTACCTGGATTATGACTACACTACCGGCAAACGGTCCACGTATCGGTTCGTCACCACCTTCTATCCGCTTTGGGCAGGCGCTGCAAGCCCGGCTCAGGCGGCTGCCGTCGAGAAGAATCTTTCACTGTTCGAAGAGGATGGAGGGCTTCAGACCAGCGATTACGCCTCCGGCGTGCAGTGGGACGCACCCTTCGGTTGGGCTCCGATTACATGGCTGGCCGTGGCGGGGCTCGAACGCAGCGGCTTCCATGCCGATGCCGATCGCGTCTCTCGAAAATTCATGACGACCATCCTCGACAACTATCAGCGTGATGGAACCATCCGCGAGAAGTACAACGTGGTCAGCGGATCGGCAAACGTGCAGGTGGCGGCTGGGTATAAGAGCAACGTCGTCGGGTTCGGTTGGACCAACGCGGTCTACCGGATGATGGGCGACCTGGTCAGCGGGAGCAAACCGGCCGTCCAGTGATCGAGACGCCGAACGTCCTGCGCGCGGGATAATTGCTTCGACAACGGAGAACCACTCACGGGGAGAAAAGCCGGGAGGTGGCGCCAATCACCACCTGATGTCAACGGTCTGCACCTGGTAGCCGGAGCCCGCGGGAAAGTTGATCGTGATTTGATCCTTGTTGAGCGTCGCGCCCGTGGCTTGCGGCTGAGCGCCCGGATCGTGTCGAACCAGCGGTAAGGTCAACGTGCTGCCGCCCATCGCTTCCACTTCCAGCCGCAGCGAGTGCGGCGTGTAGACCTCGGCCAGCACCTTCATCTGCTGGGTGCGAGCTCCGGGGAGCGGAAGCCGGTGCGGGATGGCGATTTCGACTGCCGCGGTCGGGATGGTGAGCGTCCCTTCGGAGCCGGCTCCGTGCAGCGTAACCGGCGGACCCGAGGCCGTCTGCAGCGTCGTCACCAGCGCGGCGCCTTGCCTGCGGAACGTCAGGTCGACGACAGAATCACCTACATGCAACTGGTGGATCTCGGCGCCGGACCAGTCCGCGGGCAGGTGCGGATCGATCTGGATGCTATGGTGGAGGGCGTCGACGTGCAGGCCAAAGAGCCCACGCAAGAGCGGCGTGATGACCATGGCGGACGACCAGAGCTGATGGCTGGTGCTGCGGCCGAAGGGCTCGAAGAAGGCGCCCGAGAGCAGCTCCGTGACGGCGCCCGGATCCTGCGCGCGAGTCAGATCCACATTCTGCATGGTTGCCTGAAAGCCGGCAAGCGGATGTCCGGTCCGATACTGTGCCATAGCGGCCCAGCCGGTAAACAGCGGCCACACCGAACCCTGGTGATAGCTGATGGGGTCGTACAACGGATCGGATTCCGCCAGGTCGCGGGCACCCCAGTCGGTCTCGAAGTCATGGGAGGCCCAGTGCCTTAGACTGGCTTGCCCGTGAGCCAAACCGGGCGCCTTCGCGTCGGTCTCCTGATCGTTCCACCAAGCGACTGAGGGGAAGACCGTGGAGGTGACATCGAGCTTGCCGCCCTGGTTGCGGCTGAAAGCATAGGCATCGGCAGCCGCAACAAAATATTCCTGCTCGATGGTCTGCTTCAGCCGCAGCGAACGGGCTGCCGCCTGCCCGGCCAGTTTTGGCTCCTTCAGCAGCATGGCCAGCGTCGCCATTGCCGCCGACGCCTGCTGATCGAACAAGGCAAGATAGATCTCCTGCTTCGGCATTCCCGGCGGCCAGGATTCGACCCAGCCCGTGCCTTCGCTGTTGTCGTAGATGCCGTCGCCGTCAGCGTCGTGCGTCGTTTCAAAGTTCCACGCCTTCAGAATGGCCTGCCGGCTGGACTCCAGGAATTCCAGGTCTCCCGAGGCATTGACGTAGTCGAGTATCGTGGTCAGGAAGAGCGGCGTGGCGTCGGCCGCAGCGTACCAGTACGGCATGGAAGCCCAGTCGTTCGGCGGTTGAAGCTCGACGGCTGTCTGCGAATACTCGTGCATCATCTTGCCGTCGGCGCGTTGCCGCCGGATGAGAAACTGGAGCTCGGCGCGCGCGAGCGCAAAGTCGCCAAACGAGTTGACCGCATAGAGCGTGTAGAGCGCGTCGCGCCCGAAGAACCAGCCGAAGCCTGGCCGGGCGGAATCGCCGGAGGCATAGTAGCCAGCCACCAGCGCCATCTCGCCCGAAGGCTGCACTCGCGCGCGCAGTTGTTCGATCGAAGTTTCAGCCCAGCGAAAGTCCTGGTTCAGCGCCACATCGGGGGTGGTGATGGAGGTCTGGCTCGCCTCCTGCTGCTCGATGCTCGCCACGTGGTGGTCGTAGAGCGTGGGGATCTGGCGCTCCAGGCTGGCGATCGTCGCAGCCAGCGCGGACGTTTGGGCGGACGGCGCGGTCTCGCCGATCGCCATCAACAGCGGGAAAAATCGTCCTGCATCTATCTTCGGATCGACGTGCAGGATCAGTTCGAGCGGATGCACCTGCGGACGCTCCTGATATGGCGCCATGATGCCTGGCACCGCACCGGGCAGGGCGACGGCCCCGGTCAGCGCGGGGGAGTCGGTGTGCAGCGCGTAGAAGCCGCTGGCCCCCTTCTGCACCCACTCGGCCGAGGGCGTTCCACTGCCCGGCTTCGGCCACATCTCGCGCATCTCGGCAGTAAAACGGAGGGTGAGGGTAACGGGGCGAACAGCGTCCACCTGGAAGAGTACGACCGGCCCTGTCCCGCCCGGCGCGGCGTCAGGCGAAAACATGATCTGCCGCACGGTGACCGCGATGTGCGAGTAGGTGATGGTGGTACGGTCGGGACGGACTTCGAGTTCGCGCGCCATGCTGTTCAGGTCGAGAGGCACCGGGTAGCCCTCGACATCGGCCTCAATGGTGAGGTGGCTGAGCAGCTTGACCGGCAGCACCCAGGCCTCGAACGGACCCTGCTGCTGACCGACCAGAATGCCTTCCGGACCTGCGACGGTGAACGGCTGACCGGCTTCAACGTGCTGTCGCAGCACCAATCCGTCGCTTCGCAGCGGAAAGGCCGGAATGGATTGAGCAGGCATGGCAACAGACGCTGCGAGCGAGAAAAAGAGGAGCAGGCGAGACAGCATGGCGGGCACCTTTGTGAAGCGGCCCATTTTACCTTGCAAGCTGTCCGTACCGTTCCGTACCATGTGAGGCCTGATGAAGAAGCTGAGTCCGTGTACGTGGATGTTGTCTTTGGTTGTGGGTCTTGGATTGGTTTGTGGTCTGTCGGCGAACGCACAGACGGCGGGTGAAAAGGCGTCACCGGGAGCTCTGACGCGCGACCAGGCTGCCGCCATCCTGCCTCCCAACGTGTTCTATCGCGGGCAAAGTGCGTCGATCCAGGGGCGCAACTCAGCGGGAATCAAGCTGCCCAACGGCAAGCTGGTGCTGGCCGCCATGGTCGATACCGGCGGCTACTCGACCGCCATCCAGCAGACCTACCAAGCCTACCTGATCACCGAAGTGTCACTCAGCTTCGGGGGCAAGACTCTACCTCCGGGCGCGTACGGCTTCGGCTTTGTCGGGGGTGATCGGGCGGTGGTGATGGACATCGGCGGAAACGAGATCTTGCAGGCGTCCACCACCCGCGACGATGCCTTGGCGCGCCCGAATCCGCTGCAGATTCTGGCCGACACAGCCAATCCAGGGCACTATCGTCTTTATCTGGGGCGGAGTTTCGTCGTCCTCACTCCGACGATGAAGTAGGCGGATCATGGGTCAGGCGGGAAAGCTGGGTTTGGCGCTGGCGTTGCTCGCCGGCTGCGCCTCGGGACAGGCCGCGACCGGCGGCACAGGCACCGCAGGCAGCGAGGCCGAGGCGCACGCGGCGATGGCGGCGGGCACGGCAGATGTTGCGCGGGGCGATCTTGCGGCGGCTCAGGGCGACTTTGCCCGCGCAGTGGCACTCGCCCCGAAGGTCGCGGCCACCCATGCCGCGCTGGGCGCTGTCCTGCTGGCCGAAGGCCAACTTGCCTCCGCGGTCCAGCAGCTTGAAACCGCGCAGCAGCTTTCGCCAAACGACACTCCGAACGCGCTCAACCTTGCCCGGGCGCGGGTCTCCCAGGGAAACTTCGCCGCAGCCGCGCAGTTGTTTCGCGCCGTAAGCTCGGCCTCGCCTGAGACGGTCTTTTCAGCCGACGAAGCCATCGCCTACGCGACGGCGCTCTCATCCACGAGCGACGCAGCAGCAGCCGAAGCCGTTCTGCGGGGCGCGATCACGCGCGAAGCCAGTACGGCAGAATTGCATGACGCGCTGGGGTCTGTCCTCGCCCAGACCGGCAGGCTGCAGGAGGCGGTGCCTGAGTTCAACCGCGCACTGGCGCTCGACCCGTCCGACGCCCGGGCACAATACCACCTGGGCGCAGCACTGCTGAGCCTGGGCGACGCAACTCAGGCCGTGGCGCCGCTGCGCGCAGCCGCTGCCGCCATGCCGCAGAACTTCGACGTGAGACTGCAGCTTGGCCGCGCGCTCTCAGCCCTGCACCAGGACTCCGAAGCGCTGTCGATGCTGCACCGGGCGGCGAAGCTGCGCCCGGGCACCGCCGCCGAGCCGCTCTATCAATTGGCCGTCGCGCTGCAGGCGAGCGGCGACCCGGCGGCAGCCCTGCCGCTCTTCGCGGAGGCCGACGCCGAGGGAATGCATGGCAGTTCGACCCTTACCAACTGGGCGCTCGCCAAAGTTCAGACCGGGGACGCGGCCGGCGCGATTCCGCTCTACGAAAAAGCGCTCGCGCTCGGACCCGACTCGGCCACGCTGCGCGAAGACTACGGCGTCGCCTTCCTCCAGAAAGCCGAAGTCAATAAGGCTTTAGAGCAGTTCCGCGCGGGACTCGCGCTCGATGGCGGCGACGCGCATCTGCACTACGACGTCGGGCTTGCGCTCAAGCTTAAGGACGATCTGGCCGGCGCCGTGCCGGAGTTCGTGCGGGCTGCCGAGCTGGACCCCTCGCTGCCCGATCCCGCTTACACGCTGGGCGTGATTTACATGCAGCAGGGCAAGTCCGCCGAGGCAGCCGCGCAGCTCAAGCGAGCGGTCGCGCTGCAGCCCGCGAATGGCGACGCCTGGGCCCTGCTGGGCAGCGTCCTGCGGGATGCCGGCGATGCTGCAGGAGCCGCGGACGCGCTACGCCGGGCGATTGCGCTGGAACCGGATCAGCCCAGTCTGCATGTGCAACTGGCAGCGCTCGACGCCACCGCCGGCCGCACCGCCGAGGCCGCGGCAGAGCGCAAACTCGCCGCTGACCTGAGCCGCGCCGCCATGAGCCGGCAGAAAGCCTCGTTCGCGCTGAAGAGCGGACGCGCGCTGCTGGGGCAGGACAAGCTGCCGGAGGCGATGATCCAGTTGAACGCAGCCGTGCAAGCCGATCCAAAGGCGGCGGAACCGCATCTTCTGCTGGCCCAGGTCTACGAGCGCCAGGGCAACATGGCAGCGGCCGCGACCGAACGCCGGACTGCCGAGACGCTCGAGGACCGGGCGGCCGGGCAGCCGAAGTGATCCGTCTCGGTGCCACGGCGATTCTGCTGGCGGCGGCGTGCTTGCCGTCCGCGCTGACCTTCCGCGAGCCGCCGGCCCAGGCGGCTCAGACTGCCCGGGAAGCACAGGCGGCGCAAATGCTCCAGGCCGCGGGATCCCTGGACGACCCCGATGCAGTCTGCGCCTCCTGCCACCAGGAAATTTACGCCCGCTACGAAAAGAGCTCGATGGCGCGCGGCAGCGGTCTGGCCAGGGACGCGCTTATTCCCGGCGGCTTTCATCACCAGCCCTCAGGCATCGACTACAAGGTCTTCGCGCGCGACGGCCAGGACTGGATGTCTTTCGCCCGCTCGGGCAAGGATCCGCTGAGGGGCGAGCGGCGGCTGGAGTATTTCATCGGGTCCGGCCATCGCGGCCGCACCTTCCTGTACGAGACCGGCGGCCTGTGGTTCGAGCTGCCCATCAACTTCTATACCCGGCGCTCGGCGTGGGACATGGCTCCTGCTTTCGATAACGCCACCCACATGCCGGCACCGCTGCCGGTCGATCCAAACTGCCTGCACTGCCATGCCAGCCAGGTGCAGGCGGCGCTACCCACGGCGCGCAATCGCTATGCCGCCGCGCCGTTTCGCCAGGGCGGGATCGGCTGCAGCACCTGCCACGGCGATCCCGCCGGGCATCTCGCTCAGAACGGCCACGGACCGATTCTGAACCCGGTCAAGCTGACGCCCTCGCGCCGGGACAGCGCCTGCATCCAGTGCCACCTGGAAGGCGAAGCCGTCGTCTACCGGCCGGGTCAATCGCTGGCCGGCTTCAAGGCCGGCGACGAGCTCTCCGACTACGCGGTTTACTTTGTGCGGGCGCAGGAGGCGGGCGCAGGACGGCGCGCCACCAGCCAGTACGAAGCGCTGCTGCGCAGTGCCTGCAAACGTGCCAGCGGCGACCGCCTCACCTGCATCACCTGCCACGATCCCCACGGCGATCCGCCGCCCGCCGAGCGGGTTCAGTACTTCCGCCAGCGCTGCCTGAGTTGCCACACCGGGGCAGATATGGCCACGCATCACACCGAGCAGCCGGACTGCGCCACCTGTCACATGCCGTCGCGCAGCACGACCGACATCTCGCACGAGCAGGTTACCGACCATGACATCGAGGCGCGGCCGGCTAAGGTCGCGCCGCGCCTGCACGATCTTGTCGAGGCAACGGATCACACCGGGCTGGTGCCGGTCGGCGGCTTTGCCTCGGACGACCGCACCCTGGGCCTCGCGTACGCGCAGATGGCCGAGCGCGGCCACCCCGAAGCCTCCCCGATCGCGCTGCGGCTGCTCACCGCCGCCGCGCGAAATGGCGCCAACGATCCGGAGCTCAACGTGCGCCTGGGTTATCTGCAGCAGACCTCCGGCGATGCGGCGGGCGCGCGCGCTTCCTACGCCGCCGTGCTGGCGGCCGATCCCAACGATGCTTCGGCGCTGGCCAACCTTGCCGTGCTCGACGCCAGCTCCGGCCGCATCCCCGAAGCGGTGCGGCTGCTGGAGCGCCTGACCGATGCCGATCCCAGCCAGACGGCCGCCGGCCTGAACCTGGTCTTCATCGACTGCCGCCTCGGCAAAAGGACGCAGGCGCTTGAGCTTGCCGCCCGGCTCCTGGCAGAGAACCCCGATGCACAAAACCTGAAAGACTTCCTCTCCAGCGGCATGTACGGGGGACAATCCTGCCTGCTGCACTGAGGCGGAAGGGGCTTTGAAGCTCGCCTAGGCTCGACGTTGGGGAAGGCCGCAGCATTTGATGTTGCAACGCGATTACGACGGTCAGGAGCGGTCACGAGTCGCCGAGCATGGCGGAGACCGGAGGGCATGAGCGGGCAAAGTCCGCTTCCCAGCCATCGAAGCTCGATTGACGCTTTACACCTCTGTTCTGATCAGCAACAATGAGCGCGTTCCACTTCGACTCATCAGCCACTCGACTTCTGTCTGTACCTGGGCCAGCTTTCCGCCGTGTGCGGTTCGCCAGCAGCAAAAGAAAGTTGCATCCGGGCCAAACCAGTCAGGAGCTGAGAACGTAAAGGCATCAGGACATCCAGCTATGACTAAGCTCAGACTGAACGTGCACCTCCAGCATTTTCCGGTCTTGAAGGCATTCTGCCTGGCAACCATGGTCGCCGGGGGACTGACTGGATGTTCAAACCCGGGAACGATTGTGGTGACGCCCACGCTCAGCAGCCTCAAGGGAAGCTACGTGTTCTCCGTCGAAGGCACCGACCCGAACGATGGCGACTATGCGATCGTCGGCAGCTTCGTCGCCGATGGCCAGGGCCACATCACCAGCGGGGTCGCCGACTACAACCTCGGCTCCGGCATCGACGCCAACGTGAAGCTCACCGGGACCTATGCGGTTTCGCCGGGAAACACGACCATCATTCTGACCGATGGCGGGTTCGTTCAGGACACCTTCTCCACCACGTTCCCCGGCAACAGCCCGACTCCCATCTCGGCCTACGATGGCAACGGCACTGGGATGCTGTACCCGCAGGTCACCGCCGGATTCACCCCGGCAGGTTCGTACAGCTTCACCATGTCCGGTGAGGAGCAGGGCAATCTGACGGGTAGCGGGTCGTTTGTGGCGGGGGCTGGCGGCGCTTTCTCAAGCGGATCGCTCACTCTCAACAACGGCTCCGCGCCCATCTCTTACGCCACCACCACCGGCTTCCTCTACAACCCGCAGAGTGGCGGACGCGGCCAGGCGTCGATCGAAGGCAACAACCTTGCGTATTACGTGATCAGCCCCACCCAGGTCGCCATGGTGGGTCTCGACGACCGCGCCCTGCTTCAGGCGATGGCGCAAAAGCAGTAAACCAACCATTCAGGCAGCTTGCCCCGGTGAGGAAGATATGAAGAACTTGATCAGTCTCAAGCGCATTTCCATGATGCTCGGCGTGGCTGCACTCACTCTGGGCGCCGCCACCCTGACGCCCGCCCGCCACCTGAAAAAAGTCTACGGATCCGACCACCGCGAAGCGCCAACCGTCGACCAGATGCCCGAAGGAGACATCACGGACGTCTACAGCTTCGTCGATCCCAACGACTCTACCAAGGTTGACTTCATCATGAACGTCAACCCCTTCGCCACCGCTGCCGAAGCGTCGAGCTACTCGTTCTCGCCCGACTTCCTCTACCAGTTCAAGATCGACAACACCGGCGACGCCCGCGAAGACCTGGTCATTCAGGTGGTCTTCGACCAGCCCGGCACCGGGCAAACCGCATCCATCTACGGACCCGCCGCCCCCACCACCACCGGCGCACGCAACACCCTGCTGACCTCCGCGCCCACCGCCACCGGAACCTTCAATACCACCTTCGGAAGCGCCTCCGGAGTGCAGGCCTTCGTCGGGCTGCGCGACGATCCGTTCGTCTTCGATTTCGCCCAGTTCACCCGCATTCTCAATAACCAGCAGGATCTGTTCCGCGCCGTCGGCAACTTCCGCGGACGTCCGGTGCGCGCCGACGGCACCTCGGGTGTGGACATCTTCGCTGGCTTCAACGTCACCTCGATCGTGGTCTCCGTGCCCAAGTCCATGGTGCGCGGCAGCACCTCCATGATCAATGTCTGGGCCACCGTCAGCCAGCGCGTTCCCACCCGCCACGGAGCGAACGTCTACCAGCAGTTCGAGCGCCAGGGACAGCAGGCCTTCTCGACCATCTTTATCCCTTCCGGAGCCCCACGCGACGCCGAAAACTTCGAAATCCCCGAGCATGACGTCGCCAACTACTCCAGCCTCATCCCCGACGCGCTGACCACCACCGACAACGACGGCAGCGGCAACACCATCGCCGGACGCGCTGCGCTGCTCACCGGCGAAGGCGTCACCTCGCTGCCCAATGGCGCACCCCTGCTGCTGCCCGCAACCTTCGCCAATACGGACAAGAATCTGCTGCGCGAAGCGCTTCTGCCCGACGTGCAGCGGCTCGATCTCGATCTGCCCAGCGGCACCCTGGCCATCGGCCAGTTCGGCCTGCAGAACGGCCGCATGGTCGACTACAACACCATTGACGTGCCGCTGCAGTTGCTGCGTCAGCTCGCCGACGTGCAGTTCCCCTCCGGAATTCCGGGCGGCGGTGCTTTGGGCACCCGCGTCGCCCTCAACTGCACGGCATTCCCCGCCTGCCAGGATCGCCGGGTGCTCGTCGTTCTGCAGGGCACCCAGTTCATCAAGCCCGACAGCACGCTCACCAACTATGCCGACGAAGGCAACGATTATCCGCTGCCCACCACTTTCCCCTATCTGGCTGCGCCGCATCCGCTGCCGGGCAACGCCAACACCATCGACTACCCGCCGCAGCAGTAGAGGCTAGACCGATGAGCCAACCCACCGCCAATCCTCATCGGCGCCTGCTTTTTCTCGCTGCCCTGCTGCTCTCCGCGTCCGCCGCTTCTGGCCCCTGCCAGTCCGCGGTGGACGCGGCCGGCTCTGCCGCAACTCCACCCCCCCGCAGCGACCAGGCCGACCAGCGCATCCGCTTCTGGCAGGCGCAGGTGGCCCGCGATCCTGAATACTGGACCAATCTCAACGCGCTGGCTGCCGCTTACGCTCAGAAGGCCCGCGAGACCGGCGACATCAGCTACTTCGAACTCGCCGAGACCACCCTGCGCAAGTCGCTGGCGGCGGAATCCACCCACGTCGAGGCCGCGCCGGCCTACACCCAGCTCGCCACTGTCCATCTCGCCGAGCATCGCTTCCGTGAGGCCGCCGAGGATGCGGCCAAGGCCATCGCCCTGCAACCACGCGAGCTGATGCCCTACCCGTACGCCGGTGACGCCCAGCTCGAACTCGGCAACTACGCGGAATCGCAGGCCTTCTACGATCGACTGGCCGACCCGGACGATGGCAAGCCGCACCCCGGAATCGAGTTCCTTGCCGCCAGCCACGGTGCCGGACTCGACTGGATCAAGGGCAACATCGCCCGCGCCAACGACGATCTCGAACGCTCTGTAGGACTCGCCAACCAGCTCCACATGCCGAGCGAAAACATCGCCTGGACCCAGTTCATGCTGGGCGAGCAATACTTTCAGGCCGGCGACCTTGTCCACGCCGAGACCTGGGAAGCTGCCTCGCTCAAGTCCTTCCCGCGCTACCATCGCGCGCTCGCCGCCATGGGTCAGATCCGGGCCGCGCAAGGCCGCCTGCCGGAGGCCATCGACTTCTACAAGCAGGCCATCGCCATCATTCCGCTGCCGCTTTACGCCGGCGCGCTCGGCGACGTCTACATCGCCGCCGGCGACCGCGCCAATGCCGAAAAACAGTTTGCGTTGGTCGAGTTCATCGGCAAGCTGAGCGCGATCAACCAGCAGGTCTACAACCGCGAGCTCGCCACCTTCTACGCCGATCACGATCGCAATCTGCCGGAAGCCCTGCGCCTCGCACGGAAGGAACTGGAAGTCCGCCACGATGTCTATACCTCCGACGCTCTTGCGTGGACCATGCTCAAGAACCACCAGCCTGCGCAGGCGAAAGAAGAGATGACGCGCGCCCTCCGCCTGGGCACCCGCGACGCCCTGTTGGAGTTCCACGCCGGCCTGATCGACCAGGCGCTCGGCGATCGCGCCGGAGCAGCCCGGCACCTGGAGCAGGCGCTGGCCATCAATCTCCACTTCCATGTCTTGTTCGCCGCCCAGGCGCGGATGGCGCTGGCCGCGCTTGAGGCCCCGAGCAAGACGCCGGACACGACGCCGGTCACGACGCCGAGCAAGACTCCGGACAAGACGCCGGTCACGGCCCCAATCCAAGCCCAGGCCGCCGGAACGAACGTCGCCTCCACCCGGACCCCCAATGCTCCTCCGCGCTAAGCTCCTGCTACTTGTCCTCCTCGGGCTCGCCGCCCGCGCCTGCCATGCCCATCCCATGGGCAACTTCAGCATCAACCACTACGCCGGCATCCGGCTCACGCGCAGCTCCGTAGAGGTCCTCTACCTCATCGATCGCGCCGAGATCCCGACCTACCAGGAGATGCAGGACGCAGGCTTTGCCGCGCAGACCGACGATCCCGCCATCCCACCCTACCTCGCCCGGCAAGCGTCGGAGTGGGGCCGCGGCCTCACGCTCGAGATCAACGGCCAGCCTGTCCACCTGGTTCCGGTCTCGAAGAGCATTCTCTTCCCACCCGGCGCCGGCGGTCTGCCCACCATGAAGGTCGGCATCCTCTTCCGGGCTGCCCTGCCCAAGGCCCTGCGCGGCCCGCTCACCGGCATCACCCATCTGCGCTACGCCGACGACAACTTCCCCGGACACGCGGGCTGGAAGGAGATCGTCGTCACTGCCTCCGAGGGCGTCACCCTCGACCCCGCTCAGCCCTTCCGCATCGATCGCAGCGCGCAGCTGACCGACTATCCGACCAACCTGCTCAACAGCCCGCCGCAGAACCTGGAAGCCAGCCTGGACTTCACCATCGCTCCGCTCCCTGCGCCGCAAACGCGGCTGAAGATCGCCGAGAACCTGCCCTTGCGGGTTCCGGCCTCTGCTGCACAAGGCCGCCCCCCTGCTCGAGCCGGGGTCCGCCCGACTCCGGTCAGTCCGGCGCCGGCCATCGGTCAAGACGCTTCCAACGTACTCGCATCGTCCGCCCAGCCATCTCCGGCCCCTACTCTCAACCTCCAGCCCAACCGCCAGGCAACCCCCCGCAGCCGCTTTACCGAGCTCATGACGACCCGCAGCTTCAGCCTCTGGTTCCTGCTCTCGGCGGCATTCCTCGCTGCCGGGCTGGGCGCCCTGCACGCGTTGGAGCCCGGCCACGGCAAGACCATCGTCGCCGCCTACCTGGTCGGCTCCCGCGGACGCACCCGCCACGCCGTCGGCCTCGGCCTGCTGGTCACCGCCTCGCACACCGCAGGCGTCTACCTGCTCGGAGCCGTGGTGCTCTACGCCTCGAAGTACATCGTCCCCGAGCGTATCTACCCCTGGCTCAGCATCTTTTCCGGCCTGGTCATCGCCGTACTCGCAGGATACCTCCTGCTCCGCGCCTGGGCCGGAGGCGACAAAGCCTCCGCCCTGGAAGCCGCTGCTGAGGGCGAGGAAGGCGTCCTCCACACCCACTGGTACTCGCCCCGCCGCACGCCGACCGACGAGATGACCACTGCTACAAGATCCCTCAACCAGACGCGCACCGTGCCGCTCCAGCAGCTGCTTCTGCTCGGCATCACCGGCGGGATCATCCCCTGCCCCGCCGCGCTGGTCGTGCTGCTCAGCGCGGTCGCGCTGCATCGGATCGCCTTCGGACTTTTCCTAATCGTCTCCTTCAGTCTGGGACTCGCCGCCGTCCTCATCACCATCGGCATCCTGATGGTTCGTGCCCGCGGCCTGCTCGCACGCTGGCGCAGCGACTCGCCGCTCGTCCAGCGCTGGCTCCCCATCGCCTCCGCCTCCGCGATGCTGGTCGCCGGACTGGCCATCGCCGGCGCCGCCCTGCCCGCCACCGGCCTCTCCTTTCACCTGGCCTCGCTCGCGGGCAATCATCTCGCCTCGTTCGCCGCTATCGTCGGCCTCGGGC
This sequence comes from Rhodanobacteraceae bacterium, assembly GCA_903970285.1. Taxonomy (GTDB): domain Bacteria; phylum Acidobacteriota; class Terriglobia; order Terriglobales; family Acidobacteriaceae; genus Edaphobacter. The sequence goes on from CAJCHN010000128.1 coordinate 26,481, forward strand.
TGATCCTCGGCATGCGCCACTCCACCGACCCCGATCACGTGGTCGCCGTCTCGACCATCGTCAGCCGCGAGCGCTCAGTCGGACAGGGCGCCATCATCGGCATGATGTGGGGATTCGGACACACCCTGACCATCTTCATCGTGGGTGCCGGCATTATCCTCTTCAACCTCACCATCCCGCCGCGCCTCGGGCTCTCGATGGAGATGGCTGTCGCCGCCATGCTCATCCTGCTGGGCATCCTCAATCTCACCGGAGTTCTGCAGCGGCTCACCGCCCGCCTTACCCCTGCCGCATGGGCTGCGCCGTCCGCGCCCGGCCTCGACCCGCTCCAAAGCAAAACACCCTCTGCCGCCGACGACCCCAACTTCATTGCCCGTCTGCTCCGCCGCTTCGGCTACTATCACCTGCTGCGCCCGCTCGCCATCGGCCTGGTTCACGGACTTGCCGGTTCCGCGGCGGTGGCCCTGTTGGTTCTTTCCATGATTCACAGCCCCGCCTGGGCTATCGCCTATCTCGTGGTCTTCGGCCTCGGCACCGTCTTCGGCATGATGCTGATGACGACCGTGATGGCCATCCCGGTCGCACTCACCGGACGCAACTCCTCGCGCTACCTCACCCTGGCCTCCGGAGTCGTCAGCGTCTGCTTCGGCATGTTCCTGGTCTACCACCTTGGCTTCGTCGACGGCCTCTTCACCAGCCATGCCCACTGGACCCCGGAGTGACAGAGCCGGCAATGGGTGCGTCTTTCCGCACGTTCCTGTTCCATGCGGTAGGTGTCGAACCTCAGTAAAACCGCCGAGAGCAAGTGGCATAGACTTTCAGCTTCGCCCGCACCATGCACCCGAATCTGCTTGACGCACCCCCGCCGTAGCGGGACAATGCACCCATACCAGCGCAGCCGCAAAGGATGGCATTTCCATGCCGCAAGTCTCCTCCCGTACCCTGTCCTCATCAGCCGCTCGCAACGGCGTCCTCCGCGCCGTAGCCGCCTCTCTCAGCCCTGCCCTGTTGCTGTTCTCGGGCTGCGGCGGCACGCTGCTTTCGGTGCCAAACGCCACCCCCGCGCCTGAGGCCAAGGCGGTCTCCGCCGGTCCGCAGCTCGGCTACGCCTGGAAATCCGACGATCAGACCCTGCGCCCCATCCTCGGAATCGCCGGTTCGTCCCTGGTCGGCGAGAGCGTCGTCTCCGCCGGAACCTATACGGCCGCTGGGTCGTCAGCCATCAGTGGCATCGGCCTGCTGGTAGGCGAGGGCGGCCAGGTCTACCGTATGACCCTGCCGACCGGCACGCCTGAGCAGCTGGGCATCTCCACCACCTCCGCCGCCAAATTCCGCTTCGCGCCCTCCGGAGGTGCCGCCGTCGTTTACGTCCCCGGCGCGCAGGCCGCCACGCTCGTCTCCGGACTGAACCGAACTACCCCCCAGATCCGCCAGATCTCTGTCGCTTCACCACTGCTCGATCTCACCGTCAGCGACTCCGGCACCGTGGTCGCTCTCCTCCAGGGCTCCCCTGGAGCCTCCGTCGCCCTGCTCTCCGCGTCGGGGTCCAGCCAGACCCTCGCCAGCGTCGGCCGCCCCGGCGGGCTCAGCTTCGTCGGCGCCGGCGAAGACCTGCTTGTGGCCGACTCCGCCGTCAACGCCCTCACCCTCATCCACACCGTTTCGAGCGCCCCGTCCGTCCAGCAGATTCCCTCGGGCGGCCTGCTCAAGTCGCCCGTCGCCGTGGGCGCCGCACGCAGCGGGCGCTGGGCCGTGGTCGCCAACTCCGGCGACTTCAATGTCGTCCGCATCGATCTCACCGGAGCTTCCGCTCCGCAGCGCATCGCCTGCCCGCTGCAGCCCACCCAGGCCGAACCCCTGGCCGGGAATGGCACCTTCCGCTTCACGCCCGTCGGTTCCAGCCCCGCGTGGATCGCCGACGTCACCGCAGCCAATCCATCGATGCTCTTCATCCCCGCCCTGCCGGCGGTCAGCACGGCCGCAGGCTCCTGAGTCTTCCGCGGCTGCCGTGGCAGGAGGCTGCGCCTAGCCCGGTGGGCCACGGCTAACGCTTCAGCTTTGCTTGTTCGCGCTGCAGCTCGCGGTACGCGTCGGACTTCGATACATTGCGTTCCCGCGCGATGCGCTTGAGGGCGTCCTTCTCCGGAATGCCCTCAAGCCGCGCCAACTCCTCGACGGCGGCGGCAATGGATTGGGTCTGCGGCGCTCGCTCCTCGGGCGGAAGCTGAAAGAGCAGGACCATCTCGCCCCTTACCTGCGTCCGCGCGGCCAGCATGCCTCTCACTTCCAGAACAGTTCCGCGCAGAAACTCTTCGTGGAGCTTCGTGAGTTCGCGGGCGACGACCACGTGCTGCTGGTCCCCGAACAGGCTGGCGACATCGCTGAGCGCTTCGAGGATGCGGTGCGGCGTCTCGTAGAAGAGGTGCGTGTGCGGGCCGCGGGGGAGTGCTTCAAGCTGGGTGCGCCGGGCACCTGACTTCGATTCCAAGAAGCCGTGATAGGTAAACGTCTCGGCGCTCAGTCCGCTGGCGATCAGCGCGGAGATGGCTGCGTTGGCGCCAGGAATAGGGGAGACCGCGATGCCGGCGCGGATGGCGGCCTGGGCAAGCTGCCCGCCCGGATCGGCGATGCCGGGCGTACCCGCGTCCGAGACGATGGCAATGCGGGCACCGGCTTTCAGCTCGGCGAGAAGCTCTTGCGCACGGGCTGCCTCGTTGAAGAGGTGATAGCTGATCGTTGGCGTGGCGATGGCGAAGTGATTCAGCAGCTTCTGCGTCTGGCGGGTGTCTTCGCAGGCGATTTTGTCGGCCTGGGTGAGGACACGCAGGGCGCGCAGGGTTATATCGTCAAGATTGCCGATAGGCGTGGCGACCAGATAGAGGCCGGGAGCGAGAGCTTGATCCTGCACGTTTCTAGTTTGACAGAGGTGCTTCGCATGGTGGTGGACGGCTGGGCCGTGCGGAAGTCGCGTCGCGGGGCGACCTCACGGCGCACGCATTACCGCCTGTTCGGGGTTAGGCCGCACCTGATTTTAGGCCTAAACTGAAGGGATGGCGGATCAGCTTTACCTCAGTCTCTGGTTTCCGAACTTCCGGTTTGCGGGGCTCCCGGCCGCAGTGGTTTCGGTGTTGCGGCAGTTTGCCCGGGTAAGCGGATTGCCTAAAGTCGCGGCGGCGGCGGCATATCCCGTGAACTTCTCGGAGCCGCCGGTTTACCAGCGCGTGTACGTGCTCGATCAACGTGCCGAGGAGGGTGCGGATACGTCTGCGGCCATCATCGAGAACGCCGTCGCCGAGGCGACCGAACTGCTGCACGAAGATACCGCCTACGAGTTCGAGATGAAGTGGCAGCTGTGGACGTTCGAGGCAGGCCAGGGCGGTTTGGATGGCGTGTGGAGGCGCGTGCCGACGACGGTGAAGCTGCTGGCGTTCGGGCCGGACTTCGACGACGCCACCTTCGAGCAGAATGGTCACATCCGCGTTGACTTCGGGCTGGATACCCCCTGGGTGTTCGACGAGGATGAGGTGTGGGACGATGAGGATGCACGCGCCGAAGCGGCCAGCCGCATCAAGGAGAACGTTGAGATGCTGCTGGCGTTTACGCTGAGCGTGGAGAAGCACTGCAATGTCTCCAGCCGGCTGCTCTGGACCGAGAGCGGCGAGCCGCTGGCGGAAAAGCTAGTGGCACGGTTGCAGCGGCTGAACTAATGCAAATGCGCCCTCGCGCCGGGAGGGCGGCAAGCAGTGGAGTGCTGCTGCCTTGCGGGTAAGTGTTGGGCGAAGTGTCTGTGGCTGGACGCCAACAAGTTAATCAAGTGCCGTTTTCCTTGCCAGAAAACGGCGTTGATCGCGAGGGCTCCCTCTGCGCCCACAGAAAGTTTGCTCTAGCGGCTCGCGGTCTTTGTCGCTCCGCCTTCATAGGTGATGTGCCAGACGCTGCGGCTGCCGTCGTCGGTGACGAACATGCTGCCGTCTTTGGCAATGGTGACGCCCACCGGACGTCCCCAGACCTGGCCGTCGGGCGTGACGAAGCCGGTTAAGAAGTCTTCATAGCCTCCAACCGCTTTGCCGTTGTGCATGGGGATGCGGATCACCTCGTAGCCGGCGCGCTGCGCACGGTTCCACGAGCCATGTTCGGCGGCGAAGGCGTCACCTGCGAACCGGGAGGGAAAGGCGCCGGATCCCGTGGGCACGAAGACCATTTCAAGCGAAGCCATGTGCGGCTGGACGAGGACGTCGGGCACCAGCACCCGGGAGCTGAGGTCGATGCGCTGACACGACTTCGCCTGGTCAGAGCTGAGGGCAGCAGCCTGCAGGTTGGCGGCGGTACCGTTGGCGCAGGGCTGCGGCAAACGCGGATCCTGGTGCGCGCCCATGTAGTACCAGGGCCACCCGTAGAATCCACCCTCTTTCACCGAGGTCACGTAATCCGGCACCAGATAGTTGCCCAGGTTGTCGCGTTCGTTGGTCGAGCACCACAACGAGCCGGTGGTCGGATTGATGGCTTCGCCCACGCAGTTGCGCAGGCCGGAGGCGTAGACCTTGACGAACTTCCCTTCGGGAGTGAACTCGAGGACATCCGCCCGGTGGTATTCGGTTGGGTGGGTATCCGGGTCGTCGATGTTGGAGGCGGAGCCGACCGAGATCAGCATGCGCCGACCATCGTTCGAGAAGACTACGTCGCGCGTCCAGTGCCCGCCGCCGCGAAGCTGCGCATAGCCGGGCAGGTCGCCGATCAGGGTCTCCGCGGGACCGGCCGCATGCAGATCGCCCTGGTGGTACGGGAAACGGACGACGGAGTAGGTGTTGACGACGTACACATAGCGCGGATTGTCTGCAGGGTAGAAGGCGATGCCGAAGGGGTGCTTCAGGCCTTCGGCAAAGCGTTCGATCTGGGCAGCCTTGCCGTCGGGGCCGACGCCGCGCATCACGTAGACGATGCCCGCCTGGGAGTCCGAGAGGAACAGGTCGCCGTTGGGCGCGGTGCGGATCAGCCGCGGCTCTTTAAAGATGCCGTCTGCCTTGTTGGCCTGGGTGATCGTCTGCTGCTGCTCCGAGCGTTCGAACGGCTTGGCGTCGCCGCCTGCATAGAGCGTGACTTTGTAGCCCGCCGGAGCCTGCGGCCAGGCGCCCTGCGGCCGCGGAACGAGGGTAGGTCCATTGTCGACTGCCTGCTCGGGTGCCGGCCCGGGCAGATCGGCGACGGTGATCTTGTGGGGTTCGCCGGGCTTCTGCTGAGAATAATCGGCGAACGGCGCCCGCTGGGCTTTGAGAGCGGGAGCCAATGCGAGGGCGGCGAGAGCGAGGGGCGCGGCGATAGATGGCTTCATACGTTTTCCAAAGGCTGAGTTTCCAGGATCCTTTCATTGAGACGAAGCATTCCCGCCGGATGTTGCACTCAATACTATCCGGGCCGGAAAGCCTTCCGCCTGATACCTGCTTACGGGCCAGCAGACGTCATCTGCTTGAGGGCCTCGGCCGGGACCGTCGCGGTAAGCGTCGCACGATCCTTGCCGGGCTGTATGGAGATGGAATCCAGAAACTGTTTCATTGCCGGGTTCGGCGGCTGCGGCTGCGGTAACGCGCGAAAAAGCGTCAGCAGATTGCTAAGGGATTGCGCGGACCTTGCGGCAGTCAGCGCGTCCGGGGTGATTTCGTCGATGCGAAGCTGAAGCGCTGTGGTAAAGCGAAGGCTGGCGACGAACGTGGCTTGGGCCGCGATGGGGAGTTCAAGCCCGGCCAGCATGATCCTGCCGCTTCCACTCCATGGGAGGCCGAGCTGACCCATGCCCCAGGCGACCGCGAATGGGGGCACATCGGCGTAGTGGGCGGTCAGGAGCGATGGGCCGGCGAACGGGTTAGCGGCGGAGCGCGTCCGGTCAATGATGGAGTGAAGCTGTTCGGGCGTGGGCGCATTGGACGCCGCGACCGTATTGCCGTCGAGCAGCGTGACCCGCAGGGTGCGGTCGTCCGAGGGAATGCAGAAGATGGTGTGGCCGGCGTAGCTCTCCTGCGAGCGGGACTGGCCGGCAAGGTAGCGGGCCAGGCGATCCGAGTTGAAGCGGCCGCGAAAGACCTCGGAGAACGCGACCGGGCCGTTGGGGCCGTACGGATCCGGCATGTGGTGCAGGGCGAACGCCGCCTGGTCGAGGTCGCGCTCAGCCACAATGCCGGTGTCCTGGATGAACTGCTGGTAGGCGGGCGATGGGGGCACCGGCGAGCGATCGAAGTGGGTGGCTGCGCGGATTGGCTTCAGGTTGACGAAAAGGATTGCGTCCGCCTCAGGGAGCAGCCGGGTAACTTCGGGCGGGAACTTCCGCGCAACAAAGAAAGCGATGACCAGCGCACAGAGGACGAGGAAGAGAGCGACAATGTAGCGGCTGCGCTTTCGCATCTGCTAGGAGAGTACAGGCAAGCCATGATCACGGGCCAGACACGGTGCGGAGAAGCGATGTCGAGCTGGCTTACTCGCTGATGGCAAAGGTGTAGATCTTGCCGCCGTTGGTGACGTTGCCCGTCCCAGGAGGCAGGATGCCGTACTCCGCGCCGGGAGTCTCCCGACCCAGGATGAACGTGTACGTCCGAGGAGCGATCTTGACCGGCGTGAACTCGACCTCGTCATTCTTGGCACCGCCGGTGGAGTGAAAAACGCCCCCGGTCAGGGTGCGGAACTCGCGGTCCTTGCCGTTCAGGCGGAAGCGCAGCAGATCGTATTCGTGGGGATCGACTCCCTCGGGCGTGTAGATGAGGAATTCAATCGGACGCGGCAGCAGCAGCTTCGACTCCGGGCCTTTGACCATGCCGTTCATGTCGGTCTTGATGATGCCGTCCGACAGCGTGTTTTTCAGCCAGCCGCTCGACTTGCTGTGCACCGGCTCGGACTCCATCGGCTGCCATCGGCCGGTGCCGTCCTTGTAGTACACCCCGATCTCGTTGACCGGCGAGAGGGCAATCGGCTCGGTGCTCACGTTGGTGATCTGGCGGCGCGCCTTGCCGGTCATGGCGGAGAGCACCTGCTCCGAAAGCCCGGCCTGCTTCAGCGTGATCAGCGCGTCCGGGCTGGTGTCGTAGCGGCCGGGTTGGGCTGCAATCGTCTGCAGGATCAGGTCGTCCGAGAGTCCCGCGCGGTGCATGCGCAGCACGGCATCATTGCTCATCAACGCCGGCTCGCTAGAGTTAGGCTGAGTTGGCGCGGTGCCCGGGGTCTGCGGGCCTTCGAGGATGGTGGGGGCTTCGGTGGTATGCTGCGAATTTTGCTGCGGCTGGGCAGGCAGGACCGCGGGGACAGAGAGCGCAGCGAGGAGGACACGGAACAGGAGGCGCATTGGGTAAATTCCCGAAGCAGGATTTGAGCTGAGCCTAGCATGCGCGTCTTCAGCACGTTGCCCGTAAATCCGGCACCAGGCCATACCCGTTGGACTGATGGAGAAGGTTTTTCGTATCGGAAGGCCTATGGTAAAGTTGAGGCAGCGCTGCTGATTTGGCAGCGCGGTTTGCTGTCTAGGCTGGCGTAGCTCAGCTGGTAGAGCATCTGATTTGTAATCAGAGGGTCGGGGGTTCAAATCCCTTCGTCAGCTCCAATTCCGATCGGAGCGGCCAGCTTGCGGTTTGCCGGTTTGGCCGCAAGAAGAGAAAGCTGGATGTGCTGCTTGTCCCACCGCTGGTGGCTGCGAGACGTGGCTTGAGCGAGCTACAACCCACTCAGAGAGGACGTCGTTCTGGGTGGTTGGCGCAGGTGCCTGGTGATGGCAGGGGCAAGTTGCAGGATGTGCACAGGTGGCCGAGTGGTTAATGGCAGCAGACTGTAAATCTGCCGCGTTATGCGCTACGGAGGTTCGAATCCTCCCCTGTGCACCACACCTCTCTTCCCGGTGCGGCGCGAAATCCCCAATCAGGAGCGGCTTGATTCCCATGGATATGAGCCCCGCCGGAACGGGAAGAATGGTTGTGGCGCTGACGTTGATCGGGCTTCTGGTTCTGGCTGCGTGGTGGACCATGGAACCTGGCAAGTACCGTTCGTTAACGTTGGTGCTGCTGGCTTTTTTTGCGGTGCGCGTGGTGCTTGGAAGGCTGCGTTCGCGATAGGATGAAAGAGTTGTCTCGCAGTTGGCAAGACTAAGTTTGGCTGGCGTAGCTCAGTGGCAGAGCACTCCCTTGGTAAGGGAGAGGTCGAGAGTTCAATCCTCTCCGCCAGCTCCATCGGTTTTCGTTGTGTACGGGCAGGCGGGAGTAACTCAGTGGTAGAGTCACAGCCTTCCAAGCTGTTGGTCGCGGGTTCGATTCCCGTCTCCCGCTCCATCTTCAAGACTCCGGGTCCTGACGTGCCCGGCAGGAGCTACGCGTGAGCAGTACGATCACCCCCATGGGAGAACCGATCGGAAATTTCGATCAGCCCGTTCTTCCGATTGCCGACCCGGCTGGTTTCGCCGCGGTCCGGACGGCGATTGAAAGATCTTTTTCCTCCAGCGTTGTACAGGATTTTCTCCGGTCGCTTGATCGCAGCGGGCTGCGCATCCGCCATTTCGAGCAGGTGCTCGACCGCGGGATACTGGGCGCGGCGGTGAAAGAGCAGTACAGCCGGCTTGGCGACGCCGACCAGGGCCAGATCCGGGAGTTTTATCTGGCCAGCCTGGAACGCGTTCTGCCGGAGTTGCGACAGAAGTTCTTCAAACTGTACGCATATTATTGAGAGTTTTGCCGCGTCCAGAGAAGACGCGCTCAAGGTTGGGTCGGGGCTGACAGCCGCTACCCGCGGGTTGCAACGGGAGACGCGGACAGCGTCTCAACATCGAAGGAAGCACTCGAAAGAGTGATTGGGAGAAGTGAGATGGGTAAGGAGAAGTTTGACCGGTCGAAGCCGCACGTGAATATTGGGACGATCGGGCACATCGATCATGGCAAGACGACGTTGACGGCGGCGATCACCAAGGTGTTGTCGAAGCATAACCCTTCGAACAAGTTCCGTTCGTTCGACACCATCGACAACGCTCCCGAAGAGCGCGAGCGCGGAATCACCATTGCGACCTCGCATGTGGAGTACGAGACGCCGAACCGGCACTATGCGCACGTCGACTGCCCGGGCCACGCCGACTACATCAAGAACATGATCACCGGCGCGGCGCAGATGGATGGAGCGATTCTGGTGGTTGCGGCGACCGACGGTCCGATGCCGCAGACGAAGGAGCATGTCCTGCTGGCGCGCCAGGTGGGCGTGCCGTACATCGTCGTGTTCCTGAACAAGTGCGATGCGGTCGAGGACGAAGAGCTGATCGAGCTGGTCGAGATGGAAGTGCGCGAGCTGCTTTCGAAGTACGACTACCCGGGCGACGATACGCCGATCATCCGCGGCTCCGCGCTGGGCGCGCTGAATGGCGAGGCGCAGTGGGAGGCTAAGATCGACGAGCTGATGGATGCGGTGGATAAGTTCATTCCGCAGCCGCAGCGCGCGGTCGAGCTGCCGTTCCTGATGCCGATCGAGGATATCTTCTCGATCTCCGGACGTGGAACCGTGGTGACCGGACGCATCGAGCGGGGCAAGATCAAGGTCGGCGAGCCTTGCTCGATTGTGGGCTTCCGCGAGACTCAGCAGACGGTCTGCACCGGTGTCGAGATGTTCAAGAAGCAGCTGGACGAGGGTCTGGCGGGCGACAACGCGGGCCTGCTGCTGCGTGGCATTGCGAAGGAAGATGTGGAGCGCGGGATGGTGCTGGCGAAGCCGGGCTCGATTACGCCGCACACCGACTTCAAGGGCGAGGTGTACGTGCTGAGCAAGGAAGAGGGCGGACGCCACACGCCGTTCTTCAACGGCTACCGTCCGCAGTTTTACTTCCGCACGACGGACGTGACGGGAAGCGCGAAGCTTCCTGCGGGTACGGAGATGTGCATGCCTGGCGACAACATTCAGCTGGAGATCACGCTGCACACGCCGGTGGCGATGGAGAAGGGTCTGCGCTTCGCCATTCGCGAGGGCGGGCGCACGGTGGGCGCGGGCACTATTTCGGAGATCATCAAGTAGCCCGTCGCGGACGGCGAACGATGCGCT
>CAJCHN010000129.1 GCA_903970285.1 Rhodanobacteraceae bacterium
ATCGCGAATATTGCCTTCCAGCATCTTTTCTCCGCCCGTTATCGCCCTTCCTCATTTGTCATCTTCCGGCTTTTCTCCTTTGTCATCCTTCGCCGCAGGCGGAGGATCTGCTTCTCCAGTTCGCCTCCCACAACTCACACCCATGGAACGAGATACGCCGCTGCGAGGCAACTCCGAGACGACTCGCGGCGTCGATCTTACTTTCCGGCTTCGTTCCTGGCGCGTGTGTTATAAAACTTTTGCTCTTTTCTCTTTGACCGAGTTGAAAAAGGACGTCTATTGTGACCAGCAGTGCGCTTTCTGCCCTCCTTCGCAGCAACGAATCAACCCTCCTCGACGCCTGGCTCACCGAACAGAAATCCACGCGCAATCGAAGCGCCGTCTCCGAGGTTGAACTGCAGCAACAATCGCGCGAGTTCCTGCAGCAGTTCCAGCAAGCCGTCACCGAGACCGGCGACAGCATCCGCGGCGACATCGAAACGTCTTCGTTCCGCGCCGTGCGGCGCCTTCTTGAAGAGGTCACCGCCAGCCGCACCCAGCAGGGCGCCTCGCCGTCGGAGACGGCACGATTCATCTTCTCGTTCAAGACGCCCCTGCTCGCCGAGATCCGCGCCAAGATTCCCGATCCCCTCGACCAGGTGGAGGCGATCTCCGATGTTTCGGCGCTGCTCGACAACCTCGGCCTGTTCGTGACGGAGGCGCATCAGAAGGTGCGTGAGAGCGTGATCCTGCGGCAGCAGGAGGAGATGCTCGAGCTTTCGACCCCGGTGGTGAAGCTCTGGGACGGGGTACTGGCGCTGCCGATCATCGGCACGCTCGATAGTTCGCGGACACAGACCATTATGGAGTCGCTGCTGGAGCGAATTGTAGAAACCGGAAGCGAGATCGCCATCATCGACATCACCGGCGTGCCCACGGTGGATACGCTGACCGCGCAGCATCTGCTGAAGACGGTAACCGCTGCCCGGCTGATGGGCGCGGAGTGCATCATCTCCGGCATTCGGCCACAGATCGCGCAGACGATCGTGCACCTTGGCGTCGAACTGGGCGATGTGATCACGAAAGCCTCGCTGGCCGACGCGTTCCGAATCGCGCTGCAGCGCAGCAACTACGCTATTGTCCGGCGAACCAGCACGCCGCCTGCATCGAGAGCCTGAACAGCAGATCAACCAGGAGACTTTGACTCATGGACCATATCCCCATCCTGCGCATGGGAGAGTTTCTGTTGATTACGGTGCAGGTGGACATGCACGACCGCCTTGCGATCAGTCTGCAGGACGACCTGACCGAGCAGATTGTGCGCTACAACAGCCGCGGCGTGCTGATCGACATCTCGTCGCTGGACGTAGTGGATTCTTTCATCGGACGCATGCTGGGCAATATTGCCGCCATGAGCCGGGTGCTGGATGCGCAGACGGTGGTGGTAGGGATGCAGCCGGCGGTGGCCATCACGCTGGTTGAGCTGGGGCTTTCGCTGCCTGGGATTCGCACTGCGCTGACCGTGGAGCGCGGCATGCAGATTCTCCGCCAGGAAACGTCGCGAGCCCAGGCCGCATGGCTTGACGAGGACCTCCCGGATGAGCGCAGTGGCAGCTCGCAAGAGGCGGTTTAGAGCGTGCCGGACACTCTTCCTATTCGAACCTCTGAGGATATCGTGCAGGTTCGCACCGCGGTGCGCAAGGCCGCGCTGGCGGCCAAGCTCGGCCTGGTGGACCAGACCAAGCTGGTCACGGCCGCGAGTGAGATCGCTCGCAATACGCTTGATTATGGCAAGGGCGGCACAGTGCAGATCGAGCGCATCGAGGCTGCCAAGACAGGAATCCGGTTGACCTTCCAGGATCAGGGGCCTGGCATCGCCAATATCGACCTCGCGCTCACCGACGGCTGGACGTCCGGGTCGGGCATGGGGCTGGGGTTGAGCGGGACGCGCAGGCTGATGGACGAGTTTCAACTGGCATCCAAACCGGGCGAAGGAACCACGGTCATCATCACCAAGTGGAGCCGGTAGGACAGTTCTCAGGCGCAGATACCGTCGGCTGGAGGCGCCCGCAGCTTCCTTTGGCTGAATCATTCACATCGAAGCGCCTGCTACAGCCCAAAACCGCGTCCTAGGGAGAGTCTCGCTGCATTTATCCGGAGATGCTTCAGAAGAAGCTCGACGCGTCTGCGATTCAAAGTGATCCGACAGGGGAAATTTGATTATCAAGGATTCGATTGCCATTTCAATCACTGAGGAGACCCATGTGGCCGCCGGCCGCCGGGCTGCGGCCGACCTGTGCCGGCGCCTGGGCCTTTCGGATGCCACCGTGGCGCGCGCGGAACTGATTGTGGTGGAGCTTGCGGGTAACATCCTGCACCATGCTGAACGAGGTCACGTGCTGCTTGGACCGATGGCGCTCGGGCACGGGCTGCAGATTATCGCTGCCGACCTGGGGCCCGGGCTAGGCGATCTGGAACGAGCCATGGCCGACGGCTACTCGACGCGCACCACGCCTGGCCTGGGGCTGGGCGTGGTGCGCCGGCAGGCGGGTGCGCTCGACGTGTATTCGCGGACCGACGCCGGCTCTGTACTTTCCACGACGGTTTGCGACGAGCCGGGCGGGATGCCGTTTGAGGCTGCGGTGGTGTCGACCCACCTGGAGGGGGAGACCGTGAATGGAGATTCGTGGGCGATCTATCCGGCTTCGGCGGCGAGCCCGGACCGGACGGTGTTTCTGATGGTGGACGGACTGGGCCACGGACACTTCGCCGCGGAGGCTGCCGCGGTGGTGCTGCGGGTGGCCGACACTGCCATGGCAGCCGACCCGACGATCCCGCTGACCGCGCTGCTGCAGCGGATGAATGCACCAATGACGTCGACCCGCGGCGCCGCGGTCATGCTCATCTCCGCGTCGGAGTCGAAGGTTCTATGCAGCGGCATCGGCAATATCTCCGCGGCGTTGTGCGGTCCCGATGGAGGCAGCCACAACCTGGTGTCGCACAATGGGACGGTGGGCCACCGCATGCCGCGGGTGCAGGAGTTTGAATCCCCGCTGACTCGCGGCACGCTGCTGGTGATGCACTCGGATGGCATTTCTGCCCGCTGGAAGCTATCGCAGTACCCGGGGCTGGTGGAACGCGCGCCTGCCACGGTCGCCGGCGTGCTTTACCGCGACGCGGCGCGGGGACGCGATGATGCGTCAGTGCTGGTGGCGCGGTTGCCGGCCGGAGCCGGTACCGGTCCGGAGTGGGGAAGCAGACGAGCATGGAATTCGAATGCAGGAGCCGATCCCCTTGGCTAAAGCACTTGTCAGCGTGGCCAAGCGATCTATCCTGCGCGTGACGCTTGCGCTGGAGACGGACTTTTTGCTGGCGCGGCAGCGAGCCAAGCAGATTGCCGGGCTGCTGGGCTTCGATCTGCAGGACCAGACGCGGGTCGCCACCGCGGTCTCGGAGATCGCACGCAACGCCTGGGAGTATGGTCACGGCGGGCAGGTGGAGTTTCTGCTCGATCCGGCCGGCGAACCGCTGAAGAGCGGCGCGCTCACGCCCACGCCCCGGCTGCGCATCGTGGTGAGCGATCGTGGTCCGGGCATTCCGCACCTGGAGGAGATCTGGTCGGGCGTGTACCAGTCCCCGACCGGGATGGGGATCGGTTTGAGTGGGACAAGGCGGCTGCTCGACGACCTGGAGATTGTGACTTCGCCTGCCGGGACCGAGGTGACGCTGACCAAGTTGCTGCCGCGCAACGCTCCGCCGCCGCCCAGCCTGGCGCAGCTTTCGGCGGAGCTGACCCGCCGTACCCGGAGTGAAGAGGGTGCCGGAGCGGCGCTGCACGAGCAGAATCAAGAGCTGCTGACGCTGCTGGGCGAGCTGCGCGCGAGGGAGGCGGAGCTGCGTGAACTGAACGTCGAGCTGGAGGAGACCAATCGCGGTGTGCTGGTGCTCTACGCCGAGCTTGCGGACAAGGCGCAGGCGGTGCAGCAGGCTTCCGAGATGAAGACACGTTTTCTCTCAGGCGTCACGCACGAGTTGCGGACGCCGTTGAACTCGATCGTTTCGCTGGCGCGGTTGATGCTTGGGCACTCGGACGGCCCGTTGAACGCGGAGCAGGAGAAGCAGGTGAACTTCATCCTGCGTTCGGCGCAGAACCTGACGGAGATGGTCAACGATCTGCTGGACCTGGCGAAGATCGAGGCGGGCAAGTCTTCGGTTGTGAGCTCGAGCTTTACGGTGCAGGCGCTGTTTGCCGGGCTGCGCGGCATGTTTCGCCCGCTCGCCACCAATCCGAACGTGAAGCTTGCGTTCGAGGTTCCAGAGCAGCCACTCGACCTGTTCACAGACGAAGGCAAGCTATCGCAGATTCTGCGTAACTTCATCTCGAATGCGCTAAAGTTCACCGAGCAGGGCACGGTGACGGTCACGGCGACGCCGCTGGACGGGCGCCAGATTCGCTTCACGGTGGCCGATACCGGCGTTGGCATTGCGGAGGAGTATCACGACCTGGTCATGCAGGAGTGGGGCCAGGCGCCGACCGGGGGCCGGGCTGCGCGCCAAAAGGGGAGCGGACTGGGCCTGCCGCTCTCGCGCTCTCTGGCCGAGTTGCTGAACGGCAGCCTGGGTTTCAGCTCGGCGCCGGGGGTGGGGTCAACCTTCCATGTCACCCTGCCGGCGCTGGCCCAGCCGGTGGTGGAGGTGAAGCGGAACGAGGAGAACGACCAGCCAGCCCACATCCTGATCGTGGATGACGATGAGGTGGCGCGCTACCTTTTGCGGCGGCAGCTGGCGACGCTGACCTCGGCTGTGATCGAAGAGGTGACCAATGGCGCCGATGCTCTGGACGCGATCGCGGGCCGGCCGCCGCGGCTGGTCTTCCTGGACCTGATCATGCCGGGCATGAGCGGAGCCGAGGTGGCCCGGGCTTTGCGTTCCAGGCCGGAGAGCGTGCATCTGCCGATTGTGCTGCATACTTCGAAGGTGCTCTCGGGCGACGAACGCGAGGCGCTGGAGGCGATGAACCTGGTAGTGATTGCGAAGCGTCCCTCTGGTGGCCATACGCTTGAATCCGACGACGCGCAGCGCGCCGAAATGGAACGCGCCCTGCTGGACGTGGGGCTGTCGAACCTGCACCTTGAGAATGGGCGATGATCAAGAGCCGCATCCGCGAGATTTTGTACTGCGACGACACCGAGGAGCAACGCTACGCCATGCGCCGCATCCTTGAGGGTGCCGGATATACGGTCATCGAGGCTTCGACCGGAGCCGAGGCGCTGGAGCGCCTGCATTCCGGTATCCTGGCAGTCGTACTCGACGTGAAACTGCCCGACATCTCCGGCTACGACGTTTGCCGGCGGATCAAGGCGGACAGCCGGACCGCCGCGATCCCGGTGCTGCAGATTTCAGCAAGCTTCGCCGACCCGGCGCTACGTGCGCAGGGCCTGCAGGGCGGCGCGGACGCATACGTAGCCCAGCCCGTGCACTCCGCCGAGCTGCTGTCACTGGTGGCCGCGCTGATCCGCTCCCACGAATCGGAGCGGACGGTGCGCTTCCAGGCCGAGGTTTCGCGACAGCTTTCGATGTCGCTCGATTACAATGAGACTCTGGCGACGATCGAGCGCGTCTTTGTTCCGCGGTTCGCTGATCTTTGCACGGTGCTGCTGCGATCTCCGGGGCAGCCCTCGACGCACCACGCGCCGGCCCAGCCTTTTCTTTCGTTGGGCCACGCTGACGGCCAGGCGCTGCCGCCGGACTTGGTGGAGGCCGCTGCCGAGGTCTCGCGGGCCGGCTATCCGCGGCTGATTCATGCCGACAGCGGGCCTGCGGAGGGGCTTGCGCTGCCCGGGCGACGGGCGGCTGCGTGCGACATCCTGCTGGCGCCGCTGGCGGTGGGACGCAAGCAGATTGGCGCGCTGGTCTTCGCCGTGGACGGGGTCGATCGCCAGTACCAGTTGGGCAATCTCCCGCTGGCGCAGGATCTGGCCGACCGCGCGGCGCTCGCGCTGCAGAACTCCAGCCTTTACAGCGCGCAGCGCGCCGCGCAGGAGGCGCTGGTGCAGAGTGAAAAGCTGGCTGCCGCCGGGCGGCTCTCCGCAGCTATCGCTCACGAGATCAACAACCCGCTGGAAGCCATCACCAACCTGATGTACCTGATCGACACGTCCGATGAGATTACGCCGGTGATCAAGGGATATGTGCAGGAGGCGCTGTCCGAGCTTTCGCGGCTGACCCACATCGCACGCCAGTCACTGGGTTTCTACCGGGAACTGACGGGGCCGCAGGTCTTTGATCTGAACGAGTCGATCGACGACACGCTCAATATCTACATGAAGCGCTTCACCGCCAAGCACATCCAGGTGGAGTGCCGGTACTGTCCCGGGAGACTGGAAGTGTGTGCGGTAAAGGGTGAGGTTCGGCAGGTGATCTCAAATCTTCTGGTGAACGCCTACGACGCACTGCCGGAGAACGGCCGCCTGACCATCGAAACCGAGCGATGTGCGCCTCTGCCGGATAGCGACGATGTTCCCCGGGTGGCTTTTCGCGTGATCGACGATGGGCCCGGCATTCCGCCGGAGACACAGGCGCGGATTTTCGAGCCATTCTTCACCACCAAACAGGGCACCGGCACCGGCCTGGGGCTCTGGGTTTCCGACACGATCGTCAGCAAGCATGGCGGCACGATCGACGTCACCACGCGCACGGAAGATCCCGGGCGCGGAACGACGTTCGAGGTGATTCTGCCGATGACGCGGACGGAGAGCCAAGAACGGTAAAGGCGATCACTGGGAGCCGGGCGCACCGAGCGAAGCGGGACGGAGCCGCAGGGCGGGCTCGCCGCTGCGCTTGCGCCAGACTACTTTTACGCCGCTTCTCCAGCGTTCGCCGACTGCGACCAGCGTCCACTCCACCCTTGGAGAAAGGTAGCCGAGGACAAGCTCGGTCGCGGGATGGATGCGGAGCGCCGGGGCTACCAGCCAGAGGCGCGGCGGCGCCGGGCTGAGCCGCACCCCGCCGAAGTAGCCGTGGCGCTGGAACTCGCCCAGGCCGCTCGCCGCGTCGGGATTCTGGG
The DNA here is from genome assembly GCA_903970285.1 of Rhodanobacteraceae bacterium. Lineage (GTDB taxonomy): Bacteria > Acidobacteriota > Terriglobia > Terriglobales > Acidobacteriaceae > Edaphobacter. The sequence continues at coordinate 7,046 of CAJCHN010000129.1, forward strand.
CGTGGTGCCAGCGGACGCGGATCCAGTAGTCCAGCCCTTGCAGCGCAAGCTGCGGATCTTCATCGGCCTTCACCTCGATGACCGCGAGGCGCCCGTCCTCCGCGATCGACAGCAGGTCGAGCATGCCACGGTCGCCCCCAGCGAAGGCCGGCACTTGCGCATAGACCATCTGCGACTGCAACGTGGCGTCGAGCAGAGAGAGATCGCGGCGGAGTTCTCCTTCGAGCCAGCGCTCCGGCTGCATGCGGAAGAGCGGGTCGCGATGGCTCCCGGAGGCACGCCGCCGTTGAAACAGGCCGTCGACCAGATCCCGCAGCGCGGCCTGGTTTTCGTGGGTCAGTACGGTCTCGCTGGGGCCGGCACCGAAGCTGATCTCTTCGAGCCGGTTGAACGAATCGGCGGCGGGACGCACCCTGATTCGCGCGAATTCGAGGCCATGCAGCAGAAATCCCAATTCGGAGCCGCTGCGCAGCCTCTGATCGACTTCGCCTCGTGCCGCCTCAGGCACCAGCGACATCAAGCGGGCTGCGCTTGCGGCGAAGCGTTCCCGGGCGCGCGCCTCGTGGGGCGCATGCAGCAGGCGGGTGGAGAGATTGCCCTGGTCGTCGGCGTCGCGCAGCTCCATCTCTTCGTCGCGCTGATCCAGCTCCCAAAGCTCCCACTCCTGGCGGGCTCCGCGGAGCCAGGCGAGGCGCGCCAGCGTCAGGGTGGCTGTGCCGCGCGGCAGGAACAGCTTCAGGCCCCGGAGTACGCGCTTCGACCCGCCCTTGCGACAGTGCCGCAGCCAGAGTATGCCGAAGGTCAGCACTCCGTCGATGGTTGCGGGCGACTCTTCCTCGTTCACGCCGATGACTGCCCAGGCGCTTTGTCCGCGCACCAGCAGCCCGCGGGCGTAGGCCGGGCCGAAGCTCTTCTCCAAATCCATCGCGGTGCGGAAGGCGTCGGGCTTCCACTCGGGGAACTGACGGATCAGCGCCCGTTCCAGTACTTTGAGGTAGCGCAGCCGCGTCAGCTCGCGCGAGGATGGCGTCCGGCGCTCGCGGTCGCCGGCGATCTCGAGCAGGGTTGGCTTGGGATGGCCGAACTTCAACACCGAGAGCCGCAGCACCTTTGCACGCAGGTCGGCCGCGACGACATTCCTGACGCAGTTGCGCTGCTCGCCCCAGAGGTGCAGCGTACAACGGCCATGTTCGGTCGAAAGGGAGAACTTCGCCTCGCGCAGGTCGAAGAGGACGCTGCCATCCTCGAGCACCAGGGCGGCGGGCCACTGGGTCAGGAAGGTTTCGACGGCTGAGGCAAGCTCGGCGGGAGTCTGGGTGGAGATGTGCGCCGGAACAACTCTGGTGGGCGGCATGCAGACAGCATAATGCCACGCGGGCTCAGGGTGAGCTGTGCGCACGCTTTCGGCCGACCACGGGAACCGCGCGCTCCACGTCCGGGCGGCCCTGGTGCAGGATCTTTACCTTGGCGGCAGGGACGAGTTCGCGCTGGGTCTCCGCCATCGGCTTTGGGTCGCCTAGCGCCATGCGGGCGGCGCCGCGCAGGATGCGGCGAACGGGCCAGGAGCCGTCGGGATTGGGGAAGAAGATCTCCCCGGTGCGCGACTTCTCGGGCCGGTAGAACCAGCGGCGCAGCAGGCTGAGGTGATCGGCGAGGGTCGCGAGATCAGGCGAAGAGGCTGCCGCAGCCTGCAGAGCGGCTAGAGTACGTTCGGCGCGGAGTTCCGGTGACTCAGCCGGCGTGGCTTCACCTTCAAGCGGAACAGCCTGCAACATCAGGGGCTGCGCGAACAGGCTGGACCCGACCGAGGTCTGTTCTTTGACCGCGCGGACGCCGAGCGTCGAAAGCCGCTGCGGTCCGGCGATGCAGCCGCCGTCGAGCAGATAGAGCGCGGCTTCCTGAGCGTCGTCGCCCCGCGAGGCTGCGGGCTGGGTGATGACGCCGCGAAGCTCCGGGACGGGCCGGACCAGCTCGGAAGCGAGGGCAGCTACGGCTTTGACCCTGGTGTGTTGCTCGTGCAGTGCGGCTGCCTGCTCGAACTCCATTTCGGCCGAGGCGTGCTCGCGGGCGGCGGCAATCTCGGCAAGCATGGATTCGCCTTGAGTGCGGAAGAAGGCCTCAACGGAACGGGCTTCGGCGGCGTACTCCTCGACCGTGCAGGAGACGTTGCAGGGTGCCATGCACATCTTCATCTCGCCGTAGGCGCAGCCGGGATGATCGGGGTGGACTTCGAGGTCCTCAAAGCAGCGGCGCAGCTTGAAGAGATCGAGCACGGCGTCGCAGTAGCGCTCGGCGGCCAGGCGCGAGGGAAAAGGCCCGTAGGTCTGCGCGAGGCCGCGCCTGGTCAGCCGGTTGGTGGAGTAGACGCGGGGGTGGGCGTGCTCCATGGTGAGGCGCAGGAAGTAGGGCGGGTGCAGACGCAGGCGTTTGCGCGCCTGCTCCGCGCCGAAGATGGCGGAGGAGGCGTTGTAGGTAACGAGCAGCGACTCGAACTCCGAGCCGGTGACGGTGTACTCGATGGCGCGGACACGGTCGCGGAGATTCAGCCGTTTGGACTGCGAATCGGGGGGCGCGAGCAGACGGACCATGCGACGGCGCAGGTCGGCAGCGCGGGTGAGGTAGGGCTCGGCGGCTGGGTCCTCACCGCGCAGCGCAAAGACGCCCGGCAGCGTGGGAATCTGGCGGAGGATCTCGCCAGAGGAGTCGGGCGAGAACGCGACGGAGTGCTCGAAGTGGAAGGGCGTCGCCACAAGAGAGATTGTAAGCGGGAAAGAGAGATTGTAAGCGGGAACTAGACTGCCAGGGCGATGCCTTCAATGCGGGCGGAGAGAGTTAGTTTGTCGTCGAAGGTGGCGAGCGGGACGTTGAGCCGCTTGGCGAGAGCCAGGTAGGCGGCGTCATAGGCGCTTAGGGTGTACGTCTGGATCAGAGACAGGCACTCCGTCCACTGATCTTCCATGCCGAGCGTCACGATTTGAATGTCATAGGACAGTAGAGAGTTGAGAAACGCTCGCTGGCCGAGTTCGTCAACTCGTCCTCTGCGCCCGGCCCGGATGAGTCCATTGAGCACCTCGGTGGGCCAGTGAGAGATCACCATGATCTTTTCACCAGCCCTAGCACGGACGAGCAGAGCTTCTGAGGCGATGGTCGCTTCATCCTGAAAGCACCACCGAAGCGCAGCAGAGGCATCCAGGACGAAGGCCACGTTAGCAGCGTCTGCCTTCCTCGATCAACTGCTTGATAGTGACTTCGCCGCCCAGCGTATGCGTTCTCTGGATCTCCTTGATCACCGCGGTCGCTTCTTCTCGTGTCCATCGCGGGAGCCCTAGGCGGGTAAATCCGGGCGGCGGCGGATCGGGCGCGATAAAGTCGAAGGCCTGTTCAATCAGGACGCTCACCTCGACCCCAAGTTCGGCGGCTTTCCTCTCGATCTTCTCCGGAATGTCCAAGGTGAGTTGCATGGGATTATTCTAGCTCTCATCCGAAAGACCTTTAGCATGATCTTCCAAAGATGTACGAACGAACTCATCCCCAGCGAGTGCGTCCAAGACGGAAGCGGGCGGCATAACATCACCCGAGTCTCTATCCTCCGCAGCAGCTCTGGCGGAAGCAACCCGAGCGGCCCCGCGGCATGTATAGCTTGCCGATTAGCAACGCAGGATCCGGTTCCGGCGCGAGCTGTAGCTGCTCGCATACGAGGCCGTAAAGGTCGCCCACTGTTCGGACGTGCTCCAGTCTCCAATCTTCGAGACTGACCTCGAAGACCTCTTCGCAGCGCATCATGAGTTCAACGGTGTCGAGCCCCACGATCGCAGACCTCCCCGGCTCAACTTCCCGCGATTGTCATCCCTTCTACCCGGATCGTCGGCGCGGCGGAGGCTGACCGGAAGACAAGGTCGTTGGCCATGGCCGAGATGTTTTTGTACATCTCCTTCAGGTTGCCGGCGATGGTGATCTCTTCGACCGGGAACGTCAGCTCGCCGTTCTCGATCCAGAGTCCGGCTGCGCCCTGCGAGTAGTCGCCGGTGACCATATTGACGCCGAAGCCCATCGTCTCGGTTACGTAGAGGCCGGTCTTTACCTCGGCGAGAAGCTCTTCGGGCGTCATGTGGCCGGGCTGAAGAAAGAAGTTGTGCGCGCCAATGCCGGGGTTGCCGGCCAGGCCGCGGCTGGCGTTGCCGGTCGACCTCAGGCCCAGCTTACGCGCGGTATAGGTGTTAGTGACGTAGCTCTTCAGGATGCCGTCTTCGACCAGCACCGTGCGCCGGGTCGGCAGGCCCTCGCCATCGAAGGCGCTGGTGCCGAAGCCGCCGATGCAATGGCCGTTCGGCTTCTGGAAGACCAGCGTGCCGTCGTCGACGACGGTGACGTTCTCGCCGGCGACTCGCTCGCCGAGCATGCCGTCGAGAAAGCTGGCGTGGCGGTAGATGGCGTCCCCGTTGGCGGCTTCGAAAAGGTTGCCGATGATGCTGCGGGCGATCTCCGGCGAGAAGACCACGGGAACGCGTTGCGTCTTGACCGGCCTCGCGCCCAGGCGGCGCAGGGTACGCTGCGCGGCGATGATGCCAACCTCCTCGGGCGATTCAAGCAGGCGCGTGGTCCGCGAGCTGGAGTACCAGTAGTTGCGCTGCATGCGGCCATGCTCGTCGATGGCGATGGGGGCGGCGGAGAAGCCGCAGTAGGAGCTGCGCTTCTCGCCCAAGAACCCGCGCGAGTTGACCATCACCTTGTAGCTGGTGGCGGTATCGAAGTCGCCTCCGCCCGAGTTCTGGATGCGGGTATCGTAGGCCATGGCGGCGGCCTCGCAGCGCCGCGCAAACTCGATCCGCTCGGCCGCAGGCTGATCGTTCACGTCTTCGAAGTAGAGGCCGAGTTCGCCTTCGAGCTGGCCGAACTCGGAGGCGTCCGGGAGCCCGACAAATGGGTCTTCGGAGGTGATTCTGGCGAGCGCGATGGCGCCATCCACCAGCTTCTCAAGGCCCTCAGACGAAAGGTCCGAAGACGAGGTGCTCGCGGAGCGCAATCCGTTGAAGACGCGGAGACCGATAGCGCGCGAGCCGGACTCCTTCAGGGTCTCCACCTGGCCGAGCCGCACCAGCGCCGAGAACTCGTCGCCTTCGTAGGCTACGGCCTCAGCGTCCGTGGCTCCGAGCTTGAGGGCCCGGTCTAGAACCTGCTGAGCGATGGACTTGAGTGAGGCGGTGACTTCGATCGGCATTCAATCCTTATTCACGCAGAAGTTCCGCTGCATCCGGAACAATCCATTCTGCTCTTCTGGGCGACGCAGCTAACGCACCGGCGCCGAAGACATCCTCGCCGCGCGCCCGTCAGTCGCCTTCAGGAAATGAAGGCCGGCGCAGCAGTGCTCGGAATCGGACTTCAGCTTGTGCTCCAGGTGCGGCGGTGGCGCGTTCTTGATGTAGCGCCGGTAAAGTTTGACGGGACCTCCGCAGTCTTTGCAGCGAAACTCGGTGTCCTCGTCGACCAGTGCCTCGGCGATCAGCTTCACCTTCCAGAACGGCTCGTAGCCGCCGCCGAGCTTCACCCGGCGCCGCTTGACTTCACATTCGTAAAACTTTTCACGCTCTGGAGTTGCCATCGATTCGACCTCGGTTACGCAGTGAATGGAGCGTGAGTGAGTCCTGGCTGGAGCGTGGGGTGCAGTTGGTCGTGTCTGCCGGGCTACTCGACCGGGTGGGCTGAAGGTCGAGGCTCCCGCCCGTCGGTCGCCTTCTTGAAGTGGAGCCCCGTGGCGCAGTATTCGGAGTCGGCCCGCTCCTTGTGCTCGGCGTGGGCGACGGGAACGCCGGCTTTGTGGCTCTTGAAGACCTTCAGTGCGCCGCCGCAGTCCTTGCAGCGAAACTCCGTGTCTTCGTCCACCAGCGCCACGTCGAGGTCTTTCAGCTTCCAGAACGGTTCGTAGCCGCCGCCGGCCTTCACGCGGCGCCGCTTGACTTCTACCTGGAGAATCTTTTCGCGGTCTTTGTCTACCTTGGTCGCCATGCTAGTTCCCCGTGCCTCCCACAGTCATTCGATCCAACTTTACGGTCGGCATGCCAACTCCAACCGGAACGCTTTGCCCCGCTTTGCCGCAGGTGCCGATACCCTCGTCGAGCGCCAGGTCGTTGCCCACCATGCTCACGTACTTGAGCGCCTCGGGGCCGTTGCCGATCAGGGTGGCACCCTTTACCGGGCGGGTCACCTTACCGTCCTCAATGAGGTACGCCTCGGACGCCGAGAAGACGAACTTGCCGTTGGTGATATCCACCTGGCCGCCGCCGAAGTTGACAGCGTAGAGCCCGCGCTTGACGGACTTGAGAATGTCCCCGGGCATGTCCTGGCCGTTGAGCATGTAGGTGTTGGTCATGCGCGGCATGGTGATGTGGTGGTAGCTCTCGCGGCGGCCGGAACCGGTCGATTGCGTGCCCATGAGCCGGGCGGACATCTTGTCGGTCAGATAGCCCTTCAGAATGCCGTTCTCGATGAGCACCGTCTCGCGCGTCGGGACACCTTCATCGTCCACGTTGAGGCTGCCGCGCCGGTTAGGCATGGTGCCGTTGTCGACCACCGTCACCTTTTCGGACGCGACTTTCTGGCCGATCAGCCCGGCGAAGGCGGAGGTCTTCTTGCGGTTGAAATCCGCTTCCAGGCCGTGACCCACGGCTTCGTGCAGCAGCACGCCTGGCCATCCCGGGCCGAGGACCACTTCCATTTCGCCAGCCGGAGCCTCGGCGGCGCCCAGTTGCAGGATGGCGGTCCGTGCGGCCTCCCGGGCGAAATGTTCGGGCGACTTGGCACCCTCGAAGAAGTCGAGCGTCACGCGGCCGCCGCCGCCGGAGGTTCCTCGCGCGGTCGCGCCGTTTCCATCCAGTCGCGAATCCCTGGCAATGACGAAGACGTTGAGCCGCGCCAAAGGCTGTGTATCGGAGGCGTAGGTTCCGTCGGACGCGGCGATGAGGATGCGCCGCAACTCGTCGTTGATGCCGGCGCGAACCTGCGTAATGCGCGGATCGAAGTCGCGCGCAGCCTTGTCGGCGCGGCGGATCAAAGCCAGCTTGGCTTCGATCTGGCCGTCGGCCGAGAGCCCGGCAATCGGGTAAAGCGAAGGCGTTTCGGTGTGGCGGAAGCCGGAGGCAAGCTGCTGGGCAGGCCCGCTGGCGATCAGGGCGGCGGTTCTGGCGGCGCGCAGGAGGCGCCCGGAGCTAAGATCGTCGGTATAGGCGAAGCCGGTTCGCTCGCCCGAGACGACGCGGATGCCGCAGCCGACTGAAATCCCCTGGCTGGCGGTCTTCACCAGGCCCTCGTCGATGCCGAGCGAGGTGCTGGTAACGGATTCGAAGTAGAGGTCGGCGTACTCGCCGCCGGCCGAGAGCGCCTCCCCCAGGCAGCGCTCCATCAGGCGTTCCGAAAGGCCTAATTTCTCAATGAAGTATCGCTTATGGTCCGGGTCGGTATCGACGATGGGAGCGCCAGCGGGAAAAGTCATTATGCCTATGATACGCTGCGGTGGGTTCTACCGTATATGGAAGAACTCTGCGTCAGGTCGCATGAGCGTCCTTGTCCAACCTGGCAGCATTTTGGTGCCTTTGCTCCCGGCGCGCGCTCGGTGCGCTCAGCCTGCTCCCAAGGAACAAACTCTTCCACCATGAAGCCGCGTTTCCCAACCATCCTCTGGACTGAATGCGATGTGCGGCCTGGCGTTATCTGCCGTGGCTTGGGTCGGGGGAGGTGGCGAGGTTGAGGTCGAGGAAGAAATCCGGGGTGACGCCGGCGTAGCAGTTGCCGTCTCTGGCGTAGGTTTTGGCGCAGGCGCGGGTCAGCTCCGGGCGCTGCGGGGACTGGGCGTACTGCCAGACGACGGCGTCCAGGGTGCCGGAGTCGCCGGGGGCTAGACTTTGCACGGCATCGGGCGAGACGGTACAGCCCGGCGCGGGAGGACAGGCATCCTGCGCCACCCACAGCGCGACCGGATGCAGATGTCTGGCAGCCACAGTCTCGCGCACGTCCTGAGCGGTGGTGATCATGATGCGCTTGCCGTTGGTTCCGGGGCCGTCATCCGAAGGCTGGCCGGACACGTACGACCCGGCGCGGTACGGGCTGGCGGCGATCGCTTCCGTGAAGCCGAAGAAGTAGGCGGATTGCTCGGGCAGCAGCCGTCCTCCTTCCTCCTGGTCGAGGAAGACGATGGTGCCGGCGGGAAAGCCCTCATGGCGAGCGGCGGCGATGGCGTCTTGCGCGTCCTGCCTGCCGAGCGCTTCGGGCGTCACTTTGGCGTGGCGAACTTCGGCGTCCAGGCGTCCGTTCCAGAGGACAAGGAAGCCGAATCCGGCGGAGACGAGTTGTGGGCGACGGCCGGTCCAGGTGTTCTGCTGCTCGCCTGGAGGGTTGTTAAGCCAGTATCCGGCAAAGGCGAAGTGGTGGTGCAGTTCGGCCAGGCGCGCATCGCCGGGATAGATGTTGCGATCGAAGCCGACGTAAGGATGTGCAGCGGCCGGGCCGGCGGGTGCGGGCTCCACTTTGGTGGCTTCGGTTGGAGCCGCCTCGGCGGGATACGCCAGGGCAGACGCGCTGCTCGCTTCGAGCGCGGAACCCGGCTGGTTTGCAGTCTCGCCTCGCTGGCGATTGCAGCCGGTCAGCGCAAACACAACCGCCATCGGGAGCAGCCAGGGGGCTGAGAAGACGCGAGGCAACAGGCTTGTGGGGATGGTTTGGGTCAAGATTGCGGGCGTGGCCTCCTGAAGGGGTGTGATGCTTGCAGCGGAGCCGCCGCTGCAACGTCGTACGGCGTCGGCGCGAATCTGCGAATGTGCTAGCGTTTGAGGCATGAGTGCCGAACTCCAGGGCCTGCCAGAGGACCCCCGCTATCCGATCGGGCGCTTCCAGCGGCCGCAGACGATCAATGCCGACGAGCGCAGCTCCGCCGTGCGCGACCTGGCCGAGATGCCGGAGTTGCTGCGCAACGCGCTCGAAGGGCTGGGTGAGGAAGAGTTGAGCACACCTTACCGCAACGGAGGCTGGACAGTCCGCCAGCTGGTGCATCACGTCGCCGACAGCCACATGCAGGCGTTTGCCCGGGTGCGTCTGGCCCTGACCGCAGACGCGCCTGTCATCGTCCGCTACGACGAGAAGGCGTGGGCCGAGCTGCACGACTCGCTCGCTGCACCGGTGGAGTGGTCGCTCGAACTGCTTGAAAGCTTGCATGCGCGCTGGGTGATGATGCTGCAGGCGCTGAACGAGGAGCAGTGGCACCGCACCTTCGTCCATCCGGAGCACGGCGCCCAGACGGTCGAACTCGCAACCCTTCTGTATGCCTGGCACGCCCGCCACCATGTTGCGCACATCACGCATCTGCGCGCGGAGCGGGGCTGGTAAACGCACCCTCAGGGCTGATTGCCCACGCCAGGTGGAGCACTACGCACCTTGGCTGAGGCAAACCGCCGGTTGCCCTATCTTCTGTGCACTCCGGATTCGCACTTTGCGGGTAAACTTCTCGGCATGATCGAACTTGCCTTTTCCATCCTCGCCTCCGACTTCGCCCACCTCGCCGACGAGATTGCTGCAGCCGAGCGGGGCGGCGGATCGATCATCCATGTCGACGTGATGGACGGGCACTTCGTCCCCAACATCACCTTCGGGCCGCCGGTCGTGAAGGCGATCCGCCCGCTGACCAAGCTCCCGCTCGATTGCCACCTGATGATCGAGAACCCGGATGCTTTTATCGCTGACTTCGCGGAAGCGGGTGCCGATATCATCTGCGTGCACCAGGAGGTCTGCCGCCACCTGCACCGCACCCTGCAGCTGATTGAGCACCACAACGTGAAGCCGGCCGTGGTCATCAATCCCGCAACGCCGGTCGAAATGCTGATCGAGATCCTGCCCATGGTGCACCACGTGCTCATCATGAGCGTGAATCCTGGCTTCGGCGGGCAGAAGTTCCTTCCGCTGGCGCTAGACAAGATCGCTCACCTGGTCGAGCTCCGAGAAGAGATGGGCCTGAACTATCGCATCGAAGTCGACGGCGGCGTCGCTCACGATACCGTCGGTGCCGTGGTCCAAGCAGGTGCGGACATGCTCGTCGCGGGTTCGGCTATCTTTGCTCCCGGCGACCAGGCTCGCACGGAACACAACGCCCGCGAGTTCCTGGCGCTGGCCCGCTCCTCTGTGGTTCCGGCTTAGTTCTGTACCCGCAAAGGTAAAGATGGTTGGGGGGCTTGAAGTAGCGCGTTCCCAGGTCCGATCCCACGTCCCAGAAGCAACTCGTGGGGCACCCAGCGCACGCGCTCCACGGCAACCCGAGATTAGCTCTAAAATAGACAAAGTTTCGCGCTCACCCAAGGCACCCGGAAGGCAGGCTACCTGAATCAGCGCGCGAGGCGGATGAGGTTCTTACCACGTGATCCCTGCTCTCCAACTGAAAGCCCGCTCGTTTTTTCCGTCGCTTCGCGCCTCCGTGCTGGCCGCTACCTCGGTCGCCATCACCGCTGGCATGGGCTTTGCCTCGGCCCAGAACCCCACTGTGCCGCCCCCGCCGCCGACCACCACCACCAGTGCCGATGGCCAGACCACGACCACAACGAGCACGACGGTCGACTCGACCGGAAAGCCGGTGCAGTCGGTCACCACCAGCCATACATTCGGGCGCGGCAAGAAGAAGAATGAGTCAAAGCAGAAGGTAGGGCAGCTCAAGAACGACAAGAAGGCCATCAAGAAGGAGCAGAAAAACGACGCCCTGGCAGGCGTCGACGCCAAGCTGCCGGACAAGCAGCTTTACGACAAGGCCATGCTCGCGGTCAAGAAGGGCCACTTCGACGTGGCGCGGCTCGATTTGCAGACCATGCTGAACACCTACCCCGATTCGCAGTACCAGATGCGCGCCAAGCTGGCCATCGCCGACTCCTGGTACAAGGAGGGCGGCACGGCGGCGCTCACCCAGGCGGAATCCGAGTATCGCGACTTTTGCGTCTTCTTCCCCAACGCGCCCGAGGCCGCAGAGGCTCAGATGCGTATCGGCGATATCTACTTCAAGCAGATGGACAAGCCCGACCGCGACTACTCCAAGGCGCTGCACGCCGAAGAAGAGTATCGCCGCATGATCGCGGATTACTCCGACTCCAAGCTGGTGCCCGACGCCAAGCAGCGCCTGCGCGAGGTTCAGGAGGTGCTGGCCAGCCGCGAAGCCGACATTGCCGGCTACTACGCTACACGCGAGAACTGGGCGGCCGTCATTGCGCGCTACCAGACCGTGATCGACACCTACCCGCTGTACAGCCACGTCGACGACGCCTACATCGGGCTTGGCGATGCGTACGAGGCGCAGGCGCGCTACATCCGGTCCACCAAGCTGCCTGAAGGTCCGAAGGCCAAGCTGGAAGCCCTGTATGACGGACGCGCAGCCGACGCGTACCGGGAGGTGGTGCTGAACCACGCCGCCGCGCCCCACGTTGAAGACGCCAAGGATCGGCTGGCCGCGATGAATCTTCCGATCCCAACGCCGACGCACGATCAGCTGGCCGCCAGCGAGGCGCTTGAAAACAGCCGCCGCAACTACAAGGTAACCGACCGCATGCGGTTCCTCATCATGCACGAGCCCGATACCGTGCTGACGGCGCAGACCGGAGATCCATCGCTGACCGATCCCAAGCCGACCATTGCTCCGGCCGTGCTGCAGCGCGTGAGCGACGACTTCAAGGCCGCGCTGAACCCCAATGCCGCGGTCGAACATGCGGCAGTTCCGACGCCTGCTGCCGACTCGGGTGATGCGGCTACGACGGCCGCGCCGCCTGCTTCGAATGCTCCGTTGGCGTTCACCCCGGTTCCCGACAGCTCGGGCTCGGCGAACTCGGGCGAGATGACGGCTCCTCCGGCCGGCGGTTCAACCCCGGGCGGCGCCAGCATGGGTGTTGAAATTCTGCCATCCAGCTCCGGGGTGCGTTCTTCCGCGCCGCCGCCGGCTCCGCCCATCAATCCACTGGTTGAATCCGCGACTCCTGCTTCGCTGCCGGCCGCGGAAGGCAAACCTGATCCAGACTATGGTTTGAAGGCGGTCGCGCCGAAGGACAACTCGGCGCTGCCACCGATCGAAAAGGCCTCTGAAGCTCCGGACCGCCCCAACACCATCGACGCCAAGAGCCCTGCTGCGCAGGCCGTGCCTGCCAAGGGTAAAGCCAAGGCTCCGGAGTTCGACAAGTCGGAAGAGTCTTCGAGCAAGCACAAGAAGAAGAAGGGCATCAAGAAAATCATCCCGCCCAACCCGCTGTAAGAGGCGGTTGCGCGCGGTCTGGATGCGGCTTACACTATGTAGGACTGGACTAGTCCCCTTTCCAGCCGGTGGTGTCGCGCGCTATGCTTCGTCTGACCAAGAAAGCCGACTATGGGCTGATGGCCCTGAAATACCTGGCTGAGCAGACACTTGCTCCGGCGGCAGCCGGGGTGCATGCGCAATCGGCGAAGGAGATCGCCGACGCGTACCATATTCCGCCGCAGCTTCTGGCCAAGATCCTGCAGACGCTGGCGCGAGCCGGGCTGCTGGTATCGCATGCCGGGACAAACGGCGGATATGCTTTGGCGCGGCCGGCTGGCGAGATTTCGGCGTTTGAGGTGATCCGGGCGATCGACGGGCCGCTGTTTATCACCAGCTGCATCACGATTCACGGAACCTGCGACCTGGCGGGCCATTGCACCATCAAAGAGCCACTGCGCAAGGTAAACGATTCGATCAAGGATTTGCTGAGCGGGATCACCATCGCGGACCTGAGGGAAGCACCGGATGCGGATGCGAGCGCTTCCATGGTCGGCGGCGGATTGGTTTCCATCGCGGTCTAACGGTGTTAGCGCGACGCGCAAGAGATAAGCAGGGCGAGATCAGACGATTTTCAGGAGCCAAACGAGATGACTGAACAGACTGCAGAACAGATGGAACAGAGTGCCAACATGACCCACAACGGGGTCGTCATCACCGATTCGAACGAGCCGCTGCCGGCTGGCGTGACGCTGCCGATTTACATGGACAACCATGCCACGACGCCGATGGATCCGCGCGTGTTAGAGGCTATGCTGCCGTATTTCGGCAAGGTGTTCGGCAACGCGGCCAGCCGCAACCACCAGTTCGGCTGGGAAGCGGAGCAGGCGGTCGATAAGGCGCGCGAGCAGGTGGCGCAGCTGATTGGGTGCACTCCGAAGGAGATCATCTTTACCTCGGGAGCGACCGAATCCAACAACCTGGCCATCAAGGGCATTGCCGAGATGTACCGGGAGCGGGGCAACCACATCATCACCCAGGTGACGGAGCACAAGGCGGTTCTGGATACCTGCAAGAAGCTCGAGCGGCAGGGCTATGAGGTGACCTATCTGCCGGTGCAGACGGATGGGTTGATCTCAATCGACGCGCTGAAGGCGGCGATCACAGAGAAGACCATCCTAGTGACGATCATGTTTGCTAACAACGAGATTGGCGTGATTCAGCCAGTCGAGGAGATCGGCAGGCTGTGCCATGAAAAGGGCGTGATCTTCCATACGGATGCGGTTCAGGCGGTCGGTAAGATTCCGGTCTACGTGCAGAAGATGAACATCGATGTGCTGTCGCTGACGGCGCACAAGATCTATGGTCCGAAGGGTGTAGGCGCGCTGTATGTTCGCCGGCGCAACCCGCGGGTGCAGATCACGGAGCAGATCAACGGTGGCGGACATGAGCGCGGGATGCGTTCGGGCACGCTGAATGTTCCGGGCATCGTCGGATTGGGCGCCGCGTGCGAGATCGCACGCAACGAGATGGAGGCGGAAGCGAAGCGGCAGGCTGAGCTGCGCGACTACCTGAAGACCAAGTTTGAGAATGCGCTGGATTACGTGCACGTGAACGGCAACATGGAGCACCATCTGCCGGGAAATCTCAACATGAGCTTCGTGCATGTGGAAGGCGAGAGCCTGTTGATGGGCATCAACGACATCGCGGTTTCGTCAGGGTCGGCCTGCACCTCGGCGACCTTGGAACCGTCCTACGTGCTGAAGGCGCTCGGGCTGGGTGATGATGTGGCGCATTCTTCGATTCGTTTCGGTCTGGGCCGCTTCAACAACAAGGCAGAGGTGGATTACGTTTCAGACAAGGTGATCAACGTGGTCAAGCACCTGCGCGAGATGAGCCCGCTGTACGAGATGGTGAAGGAAGGGATCGATCTCAGCAAGATCGAGTGGGCGGCACACTGAGGTCGAGTTCTTCGGCATCGAGATTTTAGAAGTACACCTCCAAACTTTAGCGACGAACCGGATGTGGGCGTCGTTTACATCGTAGACACAGGATCAGGAGAAACGACATGGCATACAGCGATAAGGTAGTCGATCACTATAGCAATCCGCGGAACGTCGGGCAGTTGGACAAGAGCTCGGCAGAGGTTGGAACCGGCTTGGTGGGCGCGCCGGAGTGCGGCGACGTGATGCGTCTGCAGATCCGGGTGAACCCGGAGACCCAGGTGATCGAGGACGCGAAATTTAAGACGTTTGGCTGCGGTTCGGCGATCGCGTCGAGCTCGCTGGCGACCGAGTGGGTGAAGGGCAAGACGGTAGCCGAGGCGCTGACCATCTCGAACACCGACATTGTGAAGGAGTTGGCGCTGCCGCCGGTGAAGATTCACTGCTCGGTGCTGGCTGAGGATGCGATCCGCGCGGCCATCGGCGATTGGAAGAAGAAGAACGGCGTCGCCGAGACGGCGGACGCTGCCGTCGCGGTAGCCCACTAAACTCCGCCCACTTTGGGTGCCCCATGTCTCGCCTTTGAGACATGGGGTTTGTGCTACCCGCAATCTTGGGAGGAAAGCAAGCTATGTCGACTGTTTCCATCTCCTCCAGCACCTCGAACTCGATGTCCGCTCCCGCGCCTGCTGTTGCTACGGACGCGCTGGCGGGGATGACCCTGCTCACTGCGGAAGGGCTTGAGCCGCGCGCCAAGCAGGGCATCGAGATCACGAAGAACGCGCTCAAGCGCATCCGGGTCGCGATGGCCAAGGAAGGCATCTCGCCGGTCGACGGCGGTCTGCGCGTGGGGATCACGGGCGGCGGTTGCTCCGGCCTGAGCTACAACATTCGTTTCGACACCAAGCCCCGCGAACGCGACCGCACCTTCGTCTTCGGCGAAGGCGTCGAGACGCCGAACGATCCCTCGGGCGCGCAGGCGGTGCGCATCTTCGTCGACCCCAAGAGCTTTATCTACCTGGCCGGCATGGTGCTCGACTTTGAGGAGACGCTGATGCGGCAGGGCTTCAACTTCATCAATCCGAACTCCACCAAGAGCTGCGGATGCGGGAGCAGTTTCTCGGCATAAAGCGACTCAGTTCCCGGAAATCAAGGAACTGAAGTGAGATAGTTTCGCGCTGGAGTCCTTCCATCGAGTATTCAGACGGAGGGAGACAGCTCTTAATGAAGTTCAGAGAGATTACGAAACTTGCCTTAGAGGATGGTTGGTACCTCGTCCATACCGCCGGGAGCCATCGGCAGTATAAGCATCTCACGAAGGCTGGGCGGGTCACGATCGCGGGCAAACCAGGAAGACGTTCCAGAAGGTACGCGAAAGAGTATCCTGAGGCAGGCTGGAATGGATTGAAGTATGCGTGAATATACCGTGATCTACGAGCGAGCGGAGGATGGTGGTTGGGGTGCCTATGCGCCCGATCTCCCGGGCCTCGGCGTCATCGGTGACACCTTCGAAGAAGCCGAGAGCTTGATCCGAGAGGGGATCTCGCTTCACATCCATGGCCTCATTGAAGATGGTCTTCCCGTGCCCGAACCGACCACGCTCGCTGCGCGTGTTGCCGTAGCCGCCTGACTCCGAAACGGACCGAAACATATGCGCGCCTGCAAGCGCAGGGCGGGCATGTTGCTTGGTTCTACTCCGGCCGCGGCACCGGCTTCAACCGGCTCGCTCCCTGGAACGGCAGCATCCAACCCGGATACTCGGGCGGCAGCGCGCTCACCTCATCCAGCGTCTTCATCTCCTCTTCGCTCAGCTTCAGATCGACGGCGGCCAGGTTGTCTTCGAGCTGATCCGGTCGCTTGGCGCCGATGATGACCGAGGTGACGAAAGGCTTACTGAGCAGCCAGGCGAGCGAAACGCGGGCAGCCGAGCAGTTGTGGGCCTCCGCGATCGGCTTGATCGCGTCCAGGATGCGCCAGGTGCGTTCCTTGTCGACGATGGGGAAGTCGAACTCGGAGCGGCGGGAGCCCTCGGGCTTCTGGTTTTCGCGGCTGAACTTACCGGAGAGTAATCCGCCGGCAAGTGGGCTCCAGACCAGCAGGCCGGTCTTTTCGGCTTCAAGCAGCGGGACGATCTCGCGTTCCAGGTCGCGTCCGGCGATGGAGTAGTAGGCCTGCAGGGTGTCGAAGCGGGCTAGGTTCCGGAAGTCCGAGACGGTCAGAGCCTTGGCAATCTTCCAGGCCAGCCAATTGGAGACGCCGATGTAACGGACTTTCCCGGACGTGACCAGAGTATCCAGGGCGCGGAGGGTCTCCTCGATGGGCGTGATGGTGTCGTTGCCATGAATCTGGTACAGGTCGAGGTGGTCCGTCTGGAGGCGCTCAAGGGTAGCGTCGATGGAGTCCATGATGTGGCCTCGCGAGGCGCCGACATCGTTGCGCCCGGGGCCGGTACGGCCGTAAACCTTGGAGGCGATCACGACATCCTTGCGGGCAATACCCAGATTCTTGAGCGATTGGCCGAGGGTACGTTCGCTCTCGCCTTCGGAGTACACGTCGGCGGTGTCGAAGAAGTTGATACCCGCCTCAATGGAAGCTTTAACAAGGTCGTCGGCACCCGCCTGGTCGACGGTTCCGACCTTCTGCCAGAAGCCCTGGCCGCCATGAAACGTCATGCAGCCGAGACAAAGAGTGGAGACGAGCAGGCCAGTGTTGCCGAGGGTCTTGTATTCCATGCGATTTCCTTCAAGCCGATTGCGTCGGCACGCATGGTTGGACGCGGGAGCGGAGGGTGGCGACTCAGGAGAATCGTCGCACGGTTATCCTGTGGGTATGGCTACGAAGGATTTCTTCGCGATATTCTCCCTTCCCCGGCATCTGCAGCTCGACCTGGCGGCGCTTGAGAATGAGTTCTATGCGCAGTCGCGCAAGCTGCATCCCGATCGCTTCGCTGCCCGTCCGCAGGCGGAGCAGGCGGCTGCGCTTGAAGCAAGCTCGCTGCTGAACGATGCCTACCGGACGTTGAAGGATCCCATCCTGCGTACCCAGTACGTGCTCTCGCTGGAGGGTGTGGAGCTGGAGGAGCAGTCGAAGTCTGCCACTGAAGCTGCGCGGGTGTCCGGGACGGAAAAGAAGCAGTTGATTCCTCCGGAGCTGCTGGAGGAGGTCTTCGAGCTGAACATGCAGCTCGCGGAGATGAAGGCGGTTAAGCAGTTTGGCGATGAGGCCGATCCGGACCTGCGGCGCGACCTGGAGGCGGCGGCGAAGACGTTCGATGCCAGAATGGCAGAGACGGAACGGGAAATGCAGCAGCTTTGGACGCGCTGGGACGTGGCCGTGGATTCCCAGGACGAAACGCAGCGCGAGAGCGTCAAAGATGCGCTCGTTGCGTTGCTGAACAAGCGCAGCTACCTGCGCAACTTAGTCCGGGATGTGAACCAGGCCTTGGAGTAGAGCGTAGGGCGGCTCCTGCGCTTCCTCGCCAGATACAAAGCTACTCGGCGATCTTGCCGTAGTCGCGTGCCGGGGCTCCGCTGACCGGCTTGCCTTCCTGGACGTAGTTGCGGTTCCATTTGGGGATTTCGACGACGAACGTGCCAGGTTTCTCGATGATGGCCTGGCAGCCGAGCCGGCTGTTCAGCTGGATGTCGGCAGCGGTCTCCATGCGGTCGAGTTCTTTGTCCTCGGCCTCTGAGATACCCTTAGCGCCCTCTCTTATCCAGAGATGGCAGGTCGTGCAGGCACACACTCCGCCGCAGGCGTGATCAAGGAAGATGTCGTAATTCTCCGCGACATCCAGAAAACTCATGGGTTCGCCGTGGCCTTCGTAGGGGAGCGATCCGAACGGAAATTCGACAGTCTTGTTCTCGGGGAGAAATGTCACCCGCACCATTCCCTCGCCGGCGGGCTTCGAGAGATCGACGGTCGGCAGTATCTTGGCAGCATCATCAGACATAGTGTTCTCATTCTACTGTGCCGAGGGTCGGCGTCCCGGCTGGACAAGGACTCGACGAGTGGTATGATTTGGCGCAACCTGCAGCAGCGACATTGCCGCAGCCAAGCGCGTGTGGCCCCTAGGAGCCAGCCTTGTTCCGAAGAGGATCTGCACTGGCGGTTACACTTTCGGTTGTCTTTGCCGCCGTCCGCCTGGCCGCGCCCTCACATGGGGTGCAGCCAACCGCGGCAAGGGCAGGGCCGCTTCCGGCCGGGCACCGTCAAGGCAGCGCTGTGCCTACCCGCCAGGAGCCTGTCTCCGAATGCACCGCCTACCTACCGCCGGTGGAGGCCGCTTCGGCTGCCGCTTCCGATAGTAACCGCGGGGTTGCGTTCAAGGTGGTCCAGAGCTTTTTCGGGCCGGAAGCAGCCCGAGCCCGACTGCCGGCCGGGGTTCGCTATACGATCGCGCTGGCTCCCGACCCGGTGCATACGAACCTGAGCCTGGTCTTCGATCGCGAGATCTCGTTGATTCAGCAGTCTGCCCAAGATGAAGGCTATGAGTATGACTCTTCCTGGCTGCCGTGGAGCAGCAGCGAAGCGCCGCCGCTGGACTCGCTTGCCGACCGTCAGTATGAGGAGACGCTGACGGAGCAGCGGCAGACGTGTCCGGGGATCCTGCTCTTCCGGCGCGCTCCCCAGACCAACGCGGCGGCGGAGCGTTCTTATGACAGCGCCCTGGCCGTCCTGGTGGTGGGAGAGCAGGCGACGGGAGGCGTCAACCAGAAGCAGTGGGCGAACGCGGTCGACTGGCTGGCGCGGCATGCTTCGAGAGCACCGCCGGCGGACGACGGCATTCTCCGTGTGCTGGGCCCCACCTTCACTGGTTCGCTGGTTTCGCTCGAGCGCGATCTGCACGTGATCTACGCTCGTCCGGAGGACGACGTGCGGGCGGGGCGCGATCGGATCAAAGCGGTCGCGACGCAGCCGTCCGGGAGCGAGACCGCCGGCGCGCAGGCGGCAATCCCGCTGAAGCAACTCTTCCCCGCGGCGAGGATCTTCAGCGGAACGGTGACTTCGTGCTCGGCAATCCACTGGTTTCAGCAGCAATTGGGCAGAGACGCAGGCGAGAACCAGCGCCTTTACTTCGGCAGCTTCCAGGAAAATGACGCGCTGCATCTTTTCCGCTTCCTCAATTACCTTCAGGGCCAGGGTACTGACGCCAAGGATGTGGCGATTCTTTCCGAGGATGAAACTGCGTATGCCTCGCTTCCCAGGAAGCGGGCGTCGTCCGAGGAGTCCGTCTGCGACTTCCCCTATTCCCCGCTGAATCGCCCGGTTCACCTGGTTTATCCCCGGGACATCTCTGCGCTGCGCGACGCGTACCAGAAGGAGTCTGTCTTCGAATCGACGAGCGGGACGCCGAAGGATCACACGACCCACTTGGTACTAGAGGAGTCGGGAGGATCGGAGGCGGGCGCACCGTCACGCGATGTCACCGATACGGTGGTTCCGCTCAGTGGATCCCTGGCCGCGCTGGATGAAGAGGCCTCCCTCTATGGCGTGGTCAGCTTTCTGCGTACGCACCATACCCGCTATCTGGTCCTTCGCTGCAGCAACCCGCTGGATTTCCTGTTTCTGACGAGGTTTTTTCATCGTGCCTACCCCGAAGCGCGCGTCGTGACCGTGGGTGCCGATCTGCTGTTTCGCCGTGAGATCGATACCACGGAGTTTCGCGGCGTGCTTTCGCTCTCGAGTTATCCCCTGCTTCCGCGGGAGCAGCACTGGTCGCAGATCACCCAGTGGAGTTGGGATCAGGAGCCGCATACCCACCTGATCTTCGACGGCCATCTCTCGGAGGGCCAGTACATCGCCGCACGCTATCTGCTGCAGGACGAAGCTGTGGAGTGGCGCGGCAAGCCGGCAAGCCTGCCGCTGGTGGTCTCCGCGCAGACCGGCGAGCAGCCGCTGAAGCTGAACCGTGTCGTTCCCACACCCGACTACACAGAGCCGTTCTGGTTCTCCGCGGAGCCTCCGGCCGCGGACAAGATTCCGACGCATCCGCCGACCTGGCTGGTGGCAGTAGGACGCGACGGCTACTGGCCTGTGGCCGTTTTGAACGACAAGGAAAGACTGCAGCAGCTGGACCAACCTCCGGACAGGAGGCTGGCCGAGACCAAAGAGTTTCTGACGCCACCGGCACCTCGCACGACCATGGTTCAAATCGTGTCCGTCGCAGGACAGCACTACGAACTGGAGCCGGGCTCGGGGAACCCGTCGGGTGAAGCCGGAACGCCTGTCTTCAGCAAGACCCTGCTCTCCGCGCTCCCGCTTCCCTGGTTGCTCTGCCTGATACTCGCAGTGATGCTGGTGGTCTACCAGACGGCAGGAATGATCAGCGGTGTGCTTCACGCCAGCGATGGATTGTTCTCGATCTTCCGGCGAGTCGATGCGCCGGTCCCAATCATCTTGCTGTCGCTGAGTTGCGCCCTGGCCATCCTGCCCATGATCGAGTTGGTGGGAGTTGCGTTCCTGCCTAGGAATCTTGATCTGGTTCGTCACTCCAACGGATTGATCTGGCTGGCCATTGGTCTGGCGGCCGTGAGTCTGGTTGCGATTCCGCTCGCGCTCGCGGGGCGCTGGTACAAGCACGGTCCCAGACAAGCCCAGTGGCCCTGCCTGGGATACTTCCTTTCCGTCTTTGTGCTCCTGGGGATGTTGCTGTTTGCCTTCCGGGATGATGTCGGAGGCGGCAGCGTTCCGCTTTTCTACCGGGTCGCGCACCTGACTGACGGGGTGTCGCCGCTCATCCCCGCCCTGTTGCTCTCGTTTGGCTTCTATCTGTGGCTGTGGCAGGCGATCGCGGGCGGGTTGATCCTGGCCGGACCCGGATGCCCAACGCTGCCCGACGTGGAGACGCACCCGTCGGTTGCTTCACCGTGGCCGATTCTGGACTGGGTACGGCTCTTGTGGGAACGGCTGAAGCGAGCACACAATTGGCTGACTGGATGCCGGCCGCCCTCGGTGGGCGCAGGACCCGACCGGCTGGACCATTCCTCTTACCGGGTCAGCCAGCATCAAGGAGCGAAGATTCTGAAGGTCGCAAGCCCGCTGTGTGTCTCGCCGCGGATCATCGCCGTGCCGGTGATCCTCTTGATGACGGCCTTCGTCTGCTTTCCATTGAAGAACCTCCCGCTGCTCAGCCTGGAGGGGCATCCGTTCAACCTGATCATGGACGGAACCCTGCTGGTGGCGCTGGTTCTGACATCAGCCGAGGCGGCTCGGCTTTATTACACATGGATCGAGTTGCGGGTGCTTTTGCACGCGCTCGCCCGCCTGCGGCTGAGGCGTACGATCGCAAGATTGCGCCCGATCGATGCAAACTCCATCTGGAGTGTCAGCGGCAATGTGCGGCGGGTGCAGTACACGCTGTTCACCCAGCAAATTGATGCTGCGCTCCGACTGCTTGGCCCACGCGCCTCGTTTGCTTTGCTGCCGCAGGTCCGCGATTATTCCCGGCTTTTCATCAGTCTGGCAGAATCGCCGGCGCGCCGCGGCCACATCTGGGACAAACAGATCGAGCCCGTGGGACGGCCGCCGGAGTATATGCGGCAGGTGCTCTCGGATGCTGTCGCCGAGGTTTATACGGCACTGCAAAGGGTGTGGGAGGCGGAGGATATTTCGCTCAATCTGGGGGCCAAGACCCCGGGCAAGACCGAAGACGACGATACGAGCGAGTCCGCCCAGCTTCCGCTCAATCCAAACCCGGTAGTGCAGGCAGCGGAGGAGTTTGTCGCCTTTCACTATATTGCCTTCATCCAGAACATTGTGGCGCGGATGCGGACGATGACGCTTTCCATGATCTGCCTGTTTGTCGCGGTGTGCCTGTCGATCTCGTTTTATCCGTTTGTTCCTCGGACCGAGATCGGAATCTGGATGCTGCTCAATCTGCTGTTGATCGGATCGGCCGTGGCTTTCGTCTATGCGGGAATGGAGCGGGACGAGATTCTGAGCTACATCGCGAATACCAAGCCGGGCAAGTTGGGGGCGGAGTTCTGGACTCGACTGGCAGGGTTCCTGGCGGCGCCGGTGCTGGGCATCCTGACGACACAGTGTCCGTCGATTTCAGATACGGTACTGCAGTGGCTGCAGCCGGGTCTGGACGCCATCAAGTGACGTGGGGTTCCAATTCGGGAAGTTGCAATCGGATTGGAACGGACCTTCTTGGATTGTTCTGCATGCCCGAATTTTAATCGTGAGTCTCTGACGTTTGCAGCGTAGGGTTCCCCTATGGCGCTCAACCGAGTTGTACGACGCCTACCGGATGAGGGTGTCCGGCGGAAGCTGTTGGTTCTGCTGATGGTCCTGGCTGCGCTTTCGACCGCGGTAGGCGTGAACAACGCCTTACATCGCAGTCAGGACTTTCAGTGGAGCGGCGAACACGTTCTGTTGCAACATGTAGATCCCTGGGCGGAGTATCTGCGCGGCGATCCGCAGCATCGATTCGTTGAGACGCAAATTCCCAACTACCTGGCGATCTTGTATGTGTTGCTTGTGCCTTTAGGGCTGCTTCCGATGCTGGCGGCCAAGGCGGTATGGGCGGTCTGCAACGTCGCCTGCGCGGTGGGCAGCGCGGTGCTGGCGGCGCGATTCTACGGCCTTACCGGCCGAGACTGGAGCCTCGTTGTTGCGTGCCTGATGCTGATGGCGACCGCCACCCGCAATGCCATCGGAAACGGGCAGCAGGGCTTGCTGGTTCTGTTGATCTGGTGTGTCAGTTTGCTGGCGTGCGAGGTGAACACGATACAGGCAGGGGTGGCTGGAATCTCGTTCTTCAAATTCAGCTTTGCTCCGCCCATCGTGATCTATCTGTGGCTGCGCTGGGGGTGGCGAAAGATGCTGTGCAGCGGGGTTCCGGCGTTCGCGTCGGTGGCGCTGGTATGGCTGTGGTTGACGGGTGGACATCAGCCGGCGAGGATCTTGACCCTCTTGCTTGAACCGTTCCAGGTGGCGCAGACGGGGTTCAAGGCCGATGCCGGCGATCCCAACCTGATGAACCTTGTGCATCCGGCGTTTGCAGCAGCTTCCACAAGGCTGGCGACCGGCCTCGAACTCACCCTGGCGATCGGAATGAGCGCAACCATTTCGTACTTTGCCCTGGTGCGCCACAAAGAGGGCGCGAAAGGATGGCAGATGGCGCTGATGGCGACGGTGAGCTATAGCCTCTTCAAGCATCACGCGTACGACGCTGTGGTTCTGCTGCTGCCGCTCTGCTTTGCGTTAGCGCGTCGGCGCGAGGCACGGGCCCGGGCCGTGCTGGCAGTGCTCAGCTACCTCTTCTATGGCCAGCGGCTGGTCGAGGCCCTGCATCTGCATCGTTCCTGGATGCGGTGGCCTGAGTTCGTCCTTCTGGTGGGAGTCATGATCCTGACCTACCAAATGCGTCTTCCTCAAGAGGCAGGACGCGAAGTTCAGGCACGCACTGGAGCGGCGCAGTCGGAGCAGATTGCGGCCTAGACGACAGCCGCCCGCACCTGCTGAAGTTGTCCCAGGTGATGAAGATCGTGTCCGGCGCTCGTTTCCAGCAGCAGTTGGACGGTGAGCGGACCCCGTTCGGGGTGGAAGGCTTCGCGCGAGAGATCGGCCTGGCTGAGGCTTCCGATCAGCTTTAGATTCCACCCGCGCGCGGCGCGAAAGACCTCCAGCGCAGCCGGCAGGTCGTAGGCGTCGTAATGACGCGCCCACGCGTCCTGGTCGAAGGGCTGCAGCAACGCGGGTGTGGCGGCCGGCGAGGCGAGGGTCTGGCGCAGGCGGAAGCTCAGCGCAAGTTCACAGTCGGCGAGATGAGCGATGATCTGGCGCGGGCTCCATTTGCCTGGGGCGATGGGGGTCTCGATCCGCTCCGGGCTCAGGGTGCAGGCGACCTGGTGGAGGAGTCCGGGGGTGGAGGAAAGGACTGCGCGGGCATCTTTCTTGACGTCGCCGAGCCCAAGATAGGAGGCGTAGGGATTCTCGTTCATGACTGGGGACACGGTAGCACAGCGTGCGGAGAGCGGCCCGGACGGCGTTCGCAATCTCGGCATCAGGTGGCTCGGAACACCCGGCAGATGTAAGAAAATGGACCTGATAGCGGAGCCGGGCATCAGAACAGGCTGGCACGCATGAGGATCCGGGAGCTATGGCAGAGGCACGCAGCATCGTGGTGGGAATCGACTTAGGAACGACCAATTCACTGGTTGCATTCATGCAGGACGACACACCGGTGGTGATTCCGGGGGAGGATGGAGAGCGGTTGGTGCCGTCGGTGGTCGCGTGGACCGAGGATGGGGTGGCGGTTGGGAACGCGGCGCGGGGAGCGTTGATCGAAGACGCGGCTTCGGTGGTTTATTCCGCAAAGCGATTGATGGGGCGGGATCTGGACGACGTACAGGAGGAGCTCAAGCTGTTTCCTTTTCGCCTGGCGGAGGGTGCAAAGGCGGGCGAAGTGCTTCGGCTGAACGTAGGCGGACTTACGTTGACCCCGCCTGAAATCTCCGCCTATGTGCTGCAGCAACTGAAGCGGAATGCGGAGCGCTTCTTTGGCTCGCCGGTGACGAAGGCCGTGATCACGGTGCCGGCGTACTTCAACGATGCCCAGCGGCAGGCAACCAAGGATGCCGGGAGAATCGCGGGGCTGGAGGTGCTCCGGCTGGTCAACGAGCCCACGGCGGCCGCGTTGGCTTATGGGCTGGACAAGCAGAAGGATGGCGTTATCGCCGTCTACGACTTCGGCGGCGGAACGTTCGATATCTCGATTTTGAAGCTGCACGAAGGCATCTTCGAAGTGATTGCGACAGGCGGCGATACCCACCTCGGTGGCGACGACATCGACAACCTGCTGATCGCGATCGCGATCGAGGACATTGCCGGGGATGAAGGCACCGACGTGCGATCAAACGCAGAGGCGATCCAGGCCGTGCGCAAGGCGGTCATCGAGGCGAAGATCGCGCTGTCGGAGCGGCATGTGGCCAGGCTTGACGTGGCGCTGCCCGGAGGGAAGAAGTATGTCCGCGAGATCACGCGCACCCAGTTTGAAGAGTTGATCGCGCCGGTGGTCGGGCGGACCGCCGGGCCGGTAAAGCAGGCGCTGAAGGATGCGGGCCTGACGCCAGAGCAGATCGACGAGGTGGTGATGGTCGGCGGCTCCACACGCATACCAGCGGTGCGGGCATTGGTGGCAGACCTGTTTGACCTGGAGCGGCGTGGGAAGAAGCTACATACCGAGTTGAATCCGGACGAGGTGGTGGCGCTTGGCGCGGCGGTGCAGGCGGCGATTCTGGCGGGTGGCTCGGCCGCGGGATTGTCGTCTTCGCTGGACGATCTGCTGCTTCTGGATGTGACGCCGCTCTCGCTCGGCATCGAGGCTCTGGGCGGTGTGGTGGCAAAGATCATGCAGCGAAACTCGACCATCCCGGCCAGCGCGACGGAACACTTCACGACCGGAGTGGACGGGCAGACGAATGTAGCGATTCACGTGGTACAGGGCGAGCGCGAGCTGGCCAAGGATTGCCGATCGCTGGCTCGGTTTGACTTGAAGGGAATACCTCCGATGGTGGCCGGGCTTCCGCGGATCGAGGTGAAGTTTCTGATCGACGCCAACGGAATTCTGCATGTGAGCGCGCGCGAACAGCGGAGCGGCACGGAGGCGCAGATCGACGTCAAACCAACGTACGGATTGACCGACGAACAGGTGGAGACGATGATCCTGGAATCTTTTGACAACGCGGAGCAGGACATCACCGAACGCCAGGTGATCGAGGCAAAGAACGAGGCGCACACCATTCTGGATGCGGTGGAAAAGGGCAAGAAGCATCCCGCGTGGCAGCAGCTTTCGTTTGGCGAACTGGACATCATCACTGCAGCCGAGAAGGAGCTAAAGGCATCCCTCGCTGGCGGGAACTACAAGATCATCCGCAACGCGATCGAGCGACTGGACAAAGCGACGCGGCGCTTTGCCGAGCTGATGATGGATTCAGCGGTTGCGGGGGCCATGAAGGGTCAGACCATGACGCAGGCGGGCGAGGCGATGAAACAGAAGCTGGGGGCGAGCCCTTCTACGCCGCACGCGTTTGCGCCGGCGGAGTTTGAAGACGAGAGTGCGCTTCGGAATGGGGAACGGAATCCCGACTCGCCCGGAGAGTCGAAAGACTAGAGCAATGTAACCAGTGACTCGCCTGGGATCCTGAGGGGATGGGACGCCGCGGCAGACTGCCTCTAAGACTGGTCGCCGGGCGTCTCAGGTGTCTTGAATCGGTCGGTGTTGATCGGCTCATCGCCGAAGTCGCGCGCGCCGTACTCATAGTCGGTGCCGCCGGAGACATCCTGGGTTCCCTCGGGAGGCCGTGTGCGCTGGTCCTGTTCGAGTCCCCACCCCTGCTCGTGGGCATACTCGCTGGCGAGCCCGCGAGCGTGCTCTCCGAGGCCACGTGGTTCAGCAGGCGGTTCCGGCTGGACTTTAGATTCTGCCATCATTCCTCCAAAGCCGTAAGATGACCGCGGCGCGAGTCTCGTTATCCGTTCTCAGGTAGCGGCCCATCTGGGGACACGCGAGCACGACAGTTTTGGCCGGTTTCGCTTGCGCTCGCTTCAATTGCGTCTGTCTTTGGTTCCCTTACTTCGCAGGCGAGCTTTGGATTTGCTCTTGCCCGATTTGCCGGCGCGGGCAGGGCTGGAGAGTTTCGTATTCTTTAGCTTGCGAGCACTCCCGGGAGCTTGGCCCTGAGGTTCTGCACCGGGAACCAGGGCGAACTGCAGGCGGCGGGCCGGCCGGTCGATGCGATCGAGCAGCACGTGAACCCGCTGCCCAAGCTTGAAGAGGCGACCTGTGGACTGGCCGACGATGGCGCGGTCCGTATCGCGGAAGAAGAAGCGTTCCTGCTCATGGTACGGCAGCGAATCTGCAATGGTTTGGATAGGAACCAGACCTTCGATAAAGAGGTCGTCGAGTTCCACGAAGAAGCCGTATTTGGTGCAGGAAAGGATCGTGGCCTCGAAGTCTTCTCCGACGCGGTCCTGCATGAACTTGATCTTCTTCCACTCCATCAGCTCGCGCTCGGCGTCGTCGGCGCGGCGCTCGGCCTGGGAGGACTCGGCAGCGATGGCGGCGAGTTCTTCGACCGGCAGAGAAAACGTTTCGGAGGAGATTGGGTCCGGCCTCGCAGAGGCGTGTTGCAGCGCTCCCGGCTTGGTGGCCCGCTTCGCGGACCAGGGCTGCGGGTCGGTCGAAAGGATTGGCCCGCCGGCCGGATTTGCGCCCGCTCGCAGCGCGGCCCGCAGCAGCCGGTGCACGATGAGATCGGGATAGCGGCGGATCGGACTGGTGAAGTGGGTGTAGCTGGGGCTGGCGAGAGCGAAGTGTCCTTCATTCTTTTCGCTGTAGCGGGCCTGCTTGAGCGAGCGCAGCATCAGGTAGGAGAGGATGCGTTCTTCGGGGGTGCCGGCGATCTTCGCGGTCAGGCGCTGGTACATCTGGGGGGTGACCGGGATCGATTCCGGTACGTCGTGGGTTTGAGCAGGCTGGGAACTGCCGCGGCGCTGCTGGTTTGCGCGCTGCGTGCGGCGGTCTTGCCGCGCCGTGAACTGTTTGACTGGAAGGCTGGCGAAGCCAAGGGTCTGGCCATAAGTGGCGGCGACCTCTTCAAAATCGAGGATGCGCTTGGGGTCTGGAAGCTCGTGGATGCGGTAGATGCTGGGGCCATGGTGCTCGAGCCAGTGCGCCACGCACTCATTGGCCGTGAGCATGAACTCCTCGATGAGGCGGTGCGACCAGCCGCGCTCGGAACGGGTGATGGCAGCCATGTTGCCCTGCGGATCGAAGTGAATGACGGGTTCGGGAAGGTCGAAGTCGATGGAGCCGCGGCGGTGGCGCTTTTGATTCAGCAGCAGGGCCAGTTCGTACATCTGTTCAAAGGCGGGAACGAGGCCGAGGAACTCGACGCGGGTTGGCGCATCGCCATCGAGGATGGCCTGGACCTGGGTATAGGTCATGCGGCGGGCAGAACGGATGATGCCTTCACAGAGTTCGAACTCCACGACTTCGCCCTGGCCATCGATCTCAGCAATGCAGCTCAGGACAAGCCGGTCCTCGTTCGGTCGAAGCGAGCACATACCGGAGCTGAGCGCCGGCGGCAGCATGGGAACGGCGCGGTCAGGGAAGTAGACCGAGGTGCCGCGGAGGCGCGCTTCGAGGTCGAGCGACGTGCCCGCTTGCACGTAGTAGCCGACGTCGGCGATATGGACCTGGAGCTGCCAGTTGCCATTGGTGAGGCGCTGCACGTGGACGGCGTCGTCGAAGTCGCGAGCCGTCTCGCCGTCGATGGTGACGATGGGCAGACCGCGAAAGTCGTGGCGGAGCGCAAGCTCTTCGCGCGAAAGCGTGTCGACAGTCTGGGTCGCAGAGTCGGCGGCTTCAGAGAGCACGTTTGCCGGAAAGATGTAGGGAAGGTGATGCTTGCGGATGACGATCTCGACATCGACACCGAAGTCGTCCGGGTGCCCAAGGATCTCGAGAATGCGGCCGCGGGCGGGCTTCGAGAGTGTCGGAAACTCGGTAATCTCAATGTCAACGGCGAGGGCTTCAAGTGGGTCGTGCGTGTCGCGAAGCGCGACACTGCGCCGGGCTTCGCCGCCGACGGTGCGGTGCTCCTCCGAGAGCGGCGGCAGGATGGGCTGACCATCGGGGCCGTCGGGGATGAGGATGGGCTGGTTCATCCGCTCGTCGAGCGGGGTGACGTAGTTGAAGTTGGCGGTGGAGTAAGGCAGGAACTCGGCGCCGGTGCCGCGCCGCCCTTGCGGCCGGGCGTAGTGGAAGATGCCGACGACGGTGGGGTTGCGGCGGGTGAGGATGCGCAGGATGCGGCCGCTGCGGCGTGGCTTGCCGTCGGGGCCGGGACGGCTGGGTGGGGCCTCGTCGACGAGGACTTCATCGCCCTGCATGGCGCCGTTGAGTTCATTCGGCGGGATAAAGAGATCGTCTTCGCGGGCGGAGCTCCCGTTGGGGCGGACGAAGCCAAAACCGTCGCGGTGGAGGTCGAGC
Source organism: Rhodanobacteraceae bacterium (assembly GCA_903970285.1). Lineage (GTDB taxonomy): Bacteria > Acidobacteriota > Terriglobia > Terriglobales > Acidobacteriaceae > Edaphobacter. The sequence continues at coordinate 36,231 of CAJCHN010000129.1, forward strand.
CTACCCGCTACCAGTTTGTCCCGGGTGATGTTCTGCTGTGTGGAGGGCCGGGCGCCCAAGGCAGGGTTTTTCGCTGCCCGTGCGGTCAGGTCCGGCGTTGCGTGGGGCAGCGACCAGAAGCCGGTGTCGAGTTTGACCAGGTCGCCACGAAGCGTGATGCGGGCGAGTTGCTCGAGCAGCAGGCGGCGTTCGCGGCCGCCGCCCAGGCCGAGTTCGCGGATGAGCTGCTTATACCCGGCGCGATGCTGGGGACTGCGTTCAATGAGGCGGATGATCTCGCGATCGGAGTGCGGGTAGGGAGATGGAGGCGGCATCTAAAGAGATTTTAGGCTGGCCCGGCTCTCAGCTTCATCCGAGCGCGGCCAAGTCGGGGTGAAACCTGGCGCTCGCAACATCAATGGATATTTTTTAGAATCTGATCGGCCTGTTGCAGGGTCTTCGCAGGCGATGGTTTGAAGTCGGTGCGGGTCTCGTCTTCGTCGCTGCCGATGGTCTTGAAGAAGAGCGCATGGCCGTTGATGTGCACGCGCGATTCGGTCATCTGCCAGTGGCCGGGAACAACCTCTTTGCGGACCACTTCGAAAGAGCCGCCCTTGCGCAGGCGTCCGAGGATGCCGAACCCGAAGGTGACATCGTCCAGCAGGGTGCCCTTGATGGAGGCGATGCGGTTCTCCCGTCGAGCGATGGTGATCTGCCCGCCCATGGCGGCGAGGACCTTGGCTTCGAAGCCGCTCGATGAGAAATTCGGGTCAGGCTTGAAGTTGAGGGTGAGCATGTTGCCTTCTTCAGAAGCGACCGTCCAGATATAGGCCTGTGGCAGCAGTCTCAGCATCTGCTCGGCCTGGTTATCGTCGTGCGAGGAGTTGTTGCGGGCCTTGGCCTGCGCGGCGGGATCGTTCAGCAGCGCTTGGATGCGGACATCATCGGCCTTCCGTTCTTCCGGGGTCAGCGGACGGTTGTGGTCTTCCATCTTCTTCTTGAGGATGCCCTGCGGTGTTTCTACGGTGTAGAAAAGGGTGTCGTGGTCGGGCGTAACGTCGTGATCCAAGTACATGTAGGCGCTGTGGTCGTTCTTATCGGCTGCGAGCTCGGTCTGGACGGCGGAGGCGACGATCGTCTTCGGCTCCTGAGCCAGCGCCCCGGCGGCTCCAGCAAAGAAAGCCAGGGCAAGGAAGGTGCGGATTGTTCGCAAATGGAACGTACTTCGAGATCGATCAGAGTGCCGGGGTGCCGGGTGCAGCTTCGTCATAGGGTTTTGGATGCACGGCGCATGCATTGGGTACTGAAGGTAACTCGCGGGTTCAGGTGACGTGAGCGCGCTTAGCCTTCTTGCCGAGGCGCACCGTCAGGAGAGCGGGAAGCTCGGCGACTGGGTAAATCAGATCTTTGTGAACTTCGCCTTCAATCCTGACCGCGCCTTCCGCGAGCTTACGGGCACCTTCCGCATTCGAAGGAACCAGACCGAGGTGGAGGAGCAACTTGGGCACGCGGAGGGTCAAGCCGGGTACGCCGTCCTGCACGTTGTGCGCCGCAGGCCCCGCGATAGCAGCCAGCGGGATGCCAACCTCCTCGATGTCGTCGGAGACGCCGCCCTGCTGGAATTGTTTCGACCAGTTCTGTTCGGCGTGGGCGGCGAGTTCGGGCGAGTGGAAGTCGGCGGTGATGGTGCGGGCGAGGTCGCGCTTGGCCTGCATCGGATGCAGGCTTTCGGCGGCGATCTGCTCCTGGATGACCTTGATTTCGGCCGGCAGCACGTCCGTAAGCAGCTCGTAGTAGCGCGGAATGAGCGCGTCCGGAATGGTCATCAGCTTGGTGAACATGTCGAAGGGCGAGTCGAGAACGCCCACCGCGTTGCCGAGCGACTTCGACATCTTCTGTACGCCGTCCAACCCTTCGATGATCGGCGTCATGAGGACGATCTGGGACGGCTGCCCGGCGTCGCGCTGCAGCCGCCGCCCTTGGAGCAGGTTGAATCTCTGATCGGTGCCGCCGAGTTCCACGTCGCACTTCAACATCACGGAGTCGTAGCCCTGAACCAGCGGATAGAGGAGCTCGTGAACGGAGATGGGCTCTTCGTTCTGGAAGCGCTGGTGAAACTCGTCGCGTTCGAGCATCTGCGAGATGGTGGCCTTGGCGGCGAGGCCGATCATGTCCGCAAAGCCCACCTTCGAGTACCACTCGGAGTTATAGCGAACCTCGGTTTTCGATCTGTCCAGGATCTTGAAGACCTGGTGCTTGTACGTCTCGGCGTTCAGGTCAATCTCTTCCTGAGTCAGTTGCTTGCGCGTGGCGGATTTTCCGGTGGGGTCGCCGATGAGGGCAGTTGAATCGCCGATGAGAAAGATGACGGTGTGGCCAAGCTGCTGGAAGTGCCTCAGCTTGCGCAGCAGGACGGTGTGCCCAAGGTGAAGATCGGGTGCGGTGGGGTCGAAGCCGGCCTTGATGCGCAGCGGGGCGCCGGTCTTGCGGGACTCTTCGAGCCGGACGCGGAGGTCTTCAAGCGGGATGATCTCGGCAGCGCCTTTTGTCAGCAGGGCGAGCTGTTCTTCAACGGGTAGGAAATCGGGCATACAAGATAAGAATACCTGTCCTCCCAGGCCGCGCCCCGCTCATCGCGGAGCGCCCACTTCGCGGGGTATCGGGATTCGCATGGCGCTCCCGTAGTCGCAAGAATACGGGTACGCAGTACCGCCCGTCCGGCCTAAAGACGATCTAAGCTTTGTCTGTGCCTGACAAGATTCGCAAACGCGAGCAGGAGACGCCGAAGAAGGAAAAGATCTGCAAGACCTGCGGTCGCTCGTTTGCCTGGCGCAAGAAGTGGGAGCGGGACTGGGATGTGGTGAAGTACTGCTCGGAGGCGTGTCGCGGCAATCCGCCGGCAGAGGCTGACGCAGCGCTTGAAGCGGCGATTCTGGGATTGCTGGAGGAGCGCGGGCGCGACAAGTCGATCTGCCCCAGCGAGGCGGCGAAGCGCGTGGGTGGAAAGGACCAGCGGCGTGACTGGGAGAGCTTAATGGAGCCCGCCAGGGCTGCGGCACGGCGGCTGGTTGCAGCGGGGAAAATCGTCATCATGCAGGGTGGTCGCGTGGTCGATGGATCGACCGCAAAGGGGCCGATTCGATTGAAGCTGCGCTGAAACGAGCGGTGCGGCGGTAGTGCACCCTTAGGCGATGTTGGCGCTTCTAAGTTCGGATGGCGACTGCAAAGAAGAGCACAACCAAGAAGAGCACAACCAAGAAGAGCACAGCAAAGAAGACCGCGAAAAAGACTGCCGGCAACAAGACGGCCCACAAGAAGAGCGCAAAGAAGAGTACAAAGCCGGCGGAGCAGACGAGCCGCTGCTGGCCTGGATTCACCCCGGTGCCAGGGATGGAGCCGGGCGAAAAGGGAAGTTGCGAGCCGAAGAAGAAGCAGACAGCCGAAGAAAAGAAGGCTGACGCACGCGCAGCCGCGGCTTCGAGGAGGGAGAAAGGAGCGTAGATCCTCGATCCGTCAGCTTGAGCGAACATCCTCACGCGCCGTGTTGCCGCTGCGCACTTTCTTCGCTTCGCGTTATCTTGCTTGCATGAACGCTGAGCGCATTCGCGAGTTCCTGCTGGGGCTGCCGCACGTCGTCGAGACCGAGCAGTGGGGAGGCGTCGTCTTCTGGGTGGGAGACAAGGCGGTCGGCGGCAAGATGTTCGCCATGATGAACCCGGATGGGGGCGAAATGCCGATGTCTTATCCAGCTGGCCCCGAACGCTTTGTCGAATTGCAGGAGTTGGATGGGATTCGGCCGGCACCCTATATGGCCAGGATCTTCTGGGTCTCGGTGGAGCGTTGGGACGTATTCCGCATGGGCGAGTGGGAGCAGGAACTGACGGCGGCCCATGCGAGAACCTTCGCCAAGCTGCCGCCGCGAACCAAAGCAGTGCTTGCGCTGCCGAAGGCGGAGTTCAAGAAACTGCTGGGTGAAAGACGGAAACTGCTGGCGGAACGAGCGAAGAGCAAAAGCAAATCACCTTCAACCTCGCATATGAGATCCAGTGAGGACCCGGCGCTTCAGCGGAAAGGCACTCAGGAGACCTCGGGAGAGGCATCGAAGAGACCGCGAAAGCTGAGACGATAGGCCCAGATCAGAAATACTTCGAGGATGGTGCAGACGAGCCCGGGGCCGATGCCGGCGCCGCCAGCGAAGAGGATGTGGAACAGCAGGATGTTCACGAGAATCGGGCCGAGCAGCACCAGCGCAAGTGGAACATAGCGGCCCACCAGCAGCAGCAACCCGGCGATCACCATCAGCAGTCCGACGAAGGTCATGAAGTTGTGCGCCATCAGCAGGCCGAGGAAAGTGCCTGCGTCTCCCGGCGGCGGGGTCATCTTCATAAAGTGCAGGATGTTGTTGAGGCCGAAAACGAAAAAGACCAGGCCGAGCAGGATACGGGAGATAAGAATGGCAATCTTCACCTGGAAACACCTCCGTTTGCGCTATAGCTTAGATACGTGAGCATACTCGCAGATGCGAATTCTCGCCTGGAGAAATGATGAGTGGTGTGCTGCTGTCGCTGGACGGCAAGGTGGTGCTGGTTACCGGGGGGTCGCGCGGGATCGGCGCGGCGACAGTGAGGATGTTCCGCCAGGCGGGGGCGAAGGTGGTCTTCAGCTACCAGAGCGCGCAGCCGGCGGCCGAGGAGTTAGTGGCGGATTTGGGAGGCGAAGCCGTTTGCCGGGCAGTGCAGCAGGACTTGCGAGCCCCGGCGGACGGTCGGAAGCTGGTTGAACGTGCCGTAGGGATTTTCGGACGATTGGACTGCCTGATTGTGAATCATGGCGTCTGGCCGGCGCATGATCAGCCGATCCAGACGATGTCGGATCAGCAGTGGTGCGCCACGCTGGAAATCAATTTAGACAGTGTTTTCGGGCTGGTGCGGGCGGGTGTCGAGCAGATGCTCGGGCAGGAGTTGTCTGCCACTTCTTCCCCTTCGCGAGGCAGTGCGCCGGTTCGGGGCCACATCGTGCTGATCGCCTCGACGGCCGCGCAGCGCGGCGAGGCGTTTCATGCCGACTACGCCGCCAGCAAGGGCGCGCTGGTGTCGTTGACCAAGAGCCTTTCGAGCGAACTGGCGGGCCGGGGAATCTATGTGAATTGTGTGGCGCCCGGCTGGGTGGCGACCGAGATGTCAGCCGCTGCCCTGTCTGATCCGCAGACGTCTAAGAAGGCAACGTCGCTGATTCCGCTGGGCCGCGTGGGGCATGTGGACGAAATTGCCGGCCCCGTCGTCTTTCTCTGTACGCCCCTGGCAGGATTTGTCTCGGGCGAGATCTTCAATGTGAACGGCGGAGCGGTGCTGGCCGGCTGACGCGAGGTTGGGAACGAGGGACTTAAGGGCAGATGAAGAGCTTGCTGGTGGGTGTACTTTGGTTGGGTTCGGTTGGCCTCGCGTGTGCGCAGACGGCTCAGGAGATGCAGAGCGCCGCGCCCGAGACCAAGCCGGGCGAGAGCGAAGAGCAGCATGGGCGGCGGCTGCTGGACGAGATGCTGCAGGCGCTCGGAGGCGATGCGTGGCTTCATAAACAGACCTCGGTGATCGAAGGGCAGACTGCAAGCTTTTTCCGGGGAACGCCGACCGGGAGCGTGGTGCGATTTGTGCAGTACCGGCAATACGCTTCACCGACCCAGCCGGAGCTGACGCGGGTGGAGTTCCTGAGTGTACGTGGGGTTATTGTGCCGGGCATGAAGAAGGACGTCATCCACCTGTGGACCAAAGATCAGGGCTACGAGATGACCTTCAAGGGGACGACCACGCTGCCGGAGAAACAGGTGCAGGATTACTTCCGCCGGCAGGAGCATTCGCTCGAAGAAGTGATGCGAACGTGGGTGAAACAGCCTGATGTGGTCATTCTTTACTCGGGAACCAGCACGCGGGATCGGCGGCCAGTCGACAAGGTGACCATCCTGGGAGCCAACAACGACTCGGTAACCATTGAGATTGAGCAGGGAACCCACCTCCCACTGCAGCGTTCGTTCCAGTGGCGTAACGAGCAGTTCAAGGACTACGACATCGACGAAGAGGTATATGGCGACTGGCGCACCTACCAGGGCATCGCCACACCCATGAACATGACCAACTATCATGACGGCGATATGGCGGCCCAGACCTTCTACACGAAGGTGAGGTTCAATGATCCGCTGAGTCCGGTGCTCTTCGATAAAGACAAAGTGGTGCCTAAGAAGTAGAAGCAGAGGTGAACGTGTGCCCTGGCGCGTCCGGCACCAGCCGCTGGACGCGAGCGTTCGTGTGCATACTCCGGCATTTATACTCATGGCTGCTATGAGTGAGCTTGAGAACAACCCCGAGGGCCCTCCCGAGAAGACCACGCTCGACATTCTCGAGATCAAGGCGATTTTGCCGCACCGATATCCCTTCCTGTTGATCGATCGGGTCATTGAAATGGAGCGCAAGAAGCGCATCGTTGCGATCAAGAACGTTACCTGCAACGAGCCGCACTTCGAGGGACATTTTCCGGATTACCCGATTATGCCGGCGGTGCTGATGCTGGAGGCGATGGCGCAGGCCGGAGGTGCGCTGCTGCTGACCGAGATCCCGGACCGCGACCAGAAGCTGATGGTCTTCGCGGGGGTCGAGGGCGCGAAGTTCAAGCGGCCAGTGATCCCGGGAGATCAGTTGCGGATCGAGGTTTCGGTGCTGAACTGGCGCATGACGGCGGTCAAGCTGCGGGGAGTCATCACCGTGGAAGAAAAGGTGGCATGCGAGGCGACGTTCCTGTGCATGCTAGTTCCGCGGCCTCAGCCGGCTGCCCAGACGGCAGCCACTGCGGAGGGTCGGCCTGCGAGCCAGTCTGCGGGCCAAGCGGGGCCGCTGGCTTGAGCATTCATCCCACGGCGATCGTGGCCGATGGCGCGATTGTGCCGGACACTTGTTCTATCGGGCCGTTCTGCACCATCGGGCCGAACGTGGTGCTGGGTGAAGCGTGCGAGTTGGTCTCCCACGCGGTGATCGACGGACATACAACGCTAGGCCGAGGGGTGCGGGTATATCCGTTTGCCTGCGTGGGCGTGGCGCCGCAGGACCTGAAGTACAAAAACGAGCCCACGCAGGCGGTTATCGGCGACTTTACGGTGATCCGGGAGTCGGTGACCATCTCAAGGGGAACGGCCAGCGGTGGTGGCATGACTCGCGTCGGACAGAACTGCCTTATCATGGCCTACACGCACATCGGCCACGATTCGACGATCGGAGATGGCTGCATTCTGGCGAACGCCGCGACCCTGGCCGGGCACGTGACCGTGGAGGACTATGCGACCGTCGGAGCGCTCTGCCCGGTGCACCAGTTCTGCCGGATCGGCAAATATGCTTATATTGGCGGCGGCACCACCATTACGCAGGACGTGTTGCCCTACTCATTGACCTCGGTCGCCAGGGATAATCATGCCTACGGCCTCAACAAGGTGGGACTCGAGCGCAAGGGATTCACGCCCGAGGAGCTGAAACAGCTAAGGGCAGCCTACCGGGTGCTGGTGGGCGGCAGGAACAATGTCTCGCAGGCGCTGGATCAGTTGCGCGCCAAGTTGGAGGCTGGCGAGGCCGGCGAGCATGTACGCTATCTGGTCGATTTTGTGAGCAGGAGCGAGCGTGGAGTCATCCGGTAGCGTGGCCGGGAGGGCGGAAACAGGCAAACTCGGTGTGATCGCCGGGAACGGGCGATTTCCGTTTCTGCTGCTGGAAGCGGCGCGTGCTCACGGTTTGCGCGTAGTGGTAGCGGCGATCAGGGAAGAGACAGACCCGGAGATGGATCTGCGGGCAGCTCGGGACCCGGGCGTCCGCGTGCACTGGATGTCGCTCGGCGAACTCTCCCGCCTGATCGAGACGTTCCAGGCCGAAGGCGTCTCGCAAGCGGTGATGGCGGGACAGGTCAAGCATAAGCAGATATTCTCCAGCATCCGGCCGGACTGGAGGCTGGCGAAGTTGCTGCTGAATCTGCGCACGCGCAACACGGACATGCTGCTGGGAGCGGTGGCGAAGGTTCTCGGCGATGAGGGAATTGAGCTGATCTCGTCGACAGCTTATCTGGAGCCGTTGCTGGCCAAAGCTGGCGTGATGACGGCTCGTTCGCCGAACGAGAGAGAGGACCGGGACATCGCCTACGGAATGGAAGTGGCGCGAGGGCTGGCTGGCTACGATCTTGGACAGACTGTCCTTGTCGCGGCGCAGGCGTGCGTCGCGGTGGAGGCGATGGAAGGAACCGATGCGACCATCGCGCGCGCGGGCGAGTTGTTCCGCACGCTGGAGGGGGATGAGTGGACCTTGTCGCGCACGCTGACGGTGGTGAAGGTCGCAAAGCCAAACCAGGACATGCGCTTCGATGTGCCCGTGGTGGGGGTGGCGACTCTCGAAGCGATGCGTGCAGCCGGAGCGACCTGCCTCTGTGTTGAGGCCGGCCGGACGCTCCTGTTCGATCTGACGGCGATGGTAAAGGTGGCCGACGGTGCCGGGATCGCGATTGTGGCTCGCTAAAGTGGCCGCCTGAGGTTAGGCGCGGATTCGGGCCAGCGCTGTGCGTGCGGCATGGAAACCACACATGCCATGAACTCCTCCGCCAGGCGGAGTCGAGGAACTGCACAGATAGAGCCATGGGTCGCTGGTGCCATAGTCGCGCAGTGTCGGCCGCATCAGCAGCTGTCTTACGTTCATCGCGCCTCCCGACAGATCACCCCCAACCAGGTTCGGGTTCCACGCCTCCAACTCCGCAGTCGTTTGCGTGCGTCGTGCCAGGATGACGTCCTGAAACCCCGGAGCGAAACGAGCCACCTGCGCTTCAATGGCCGCGGTCCTGTCAAGTGTCGATCCGTTCGGAACGTGACAGTAACCCCACGCCGTATGCCGGCCAGCTGGAGCTCGCGTGGGGTCCACGACGGAAGGCTGGACCAGCAGAACGAACGGCCGTTCCGGGTGACGACCGGCGAAAACCTCAGCCTCGGATGCTGCTATCTCCTCGAGCGTACCGCCAACGTGGATCGTTCCGGCGCCGCGGCACGGCTCCGCCGTCCACGGGATTGGCTCCGTAAGCGCCCAGTCGACCTTAAAGACGCCGGGCCCGTGTTGAAACCTGCGCAGCCCGGCGCGATACGAGGGCGTCAGTCGCTGCCCGGCGATGCGTTCGAGCGTTCCCGGGCTAGTATCGCAAAAGGTAAGACCGGCATGTGGAAGGTCCCCCAGGCTTTCGACTTGCTCGCCGAGATGAAGGTGCCCTCCGATCGTCTGCAGATAGGAAGCGAGCGCATCTGTGATTGCTTGTGAACCGCTCCGAGCAACCGGCCAGCCGACCGTGTGGCCTGCCGCCGCAAGCAGAATCCCGATGGCCGAAGAGAGCGGCGCTTCGAGCGGCATCACGGAATGCGCCGCGCATCCGGCGAACAGAGCCCGGGCTCGACAGTCGCTGAAGAGGCTGCTGGCGAGGGCTTTCGCGGAGAGCAGTGACGGCAGGCCAAATCGCGCGAGCGCGATGGGGTGTCGCGGCACATGGATGACCGGCCCTAGAACCTCGGGGACGAGTTCGTGCCACGCGCCGAGCAGAGGTGCGAAGAACCGTGTCCATGCCGCGTCGTCGTCGCGCGTCAGTTGGCCGGACATCGCCGCCAGTGTCGGCGTAAGCGCGACCGCGGAGCCGTCGTCCAGGGGATGCGCCAGGGGAAACTGAGGATGAAGCCACAGCAGCCCGTGCTCCGCCAGCGGCAGCGACGCAAAGAAGGGAGATGCCGCGCCCATGGGGAAGGCCGAGGCCCCCAGGTCATGATGGAATCCGGGCAGCGTAACTTCACCCGTCGAGCAGGCCCCGCCCAACTGCGCACTGCGCTCGTAAACCCGAACGGAAAAGCCCGCGCGGGCAAGCACAATCGCAGCGGAGAGCCCGTTCGGACCTGAACCGATCACATTCGCCGAGTGCATCATGGCGCCTTGACGTGCGGATTTGTTGGCCCGGCGCAACCGACTCTGCAGGTTCCGCGTAGAATCGCCTGTGGGCCCCGAACACTAGAGTTTCACGAAAGAGGATGCGATGCGCAACCCACTTTGGAGAGGATTGGCCGCAGCGGTCGTAGCGGCTCTCATCGTGTTAGCCGGAACCGGTGCCTTCAAGGCGCATGTCTTCGCGGCCGCGGACACCTTGCTGCAGCCGGGAACGACGGCGCCGGACTTCACCCTGCCCTCGCAGACCGCGACCCCGGTCAGTCTGAAGGACTTCCGCGGCAAGTATGTGGTGCTCTACTTCTACCCCAAGGACATGACCAGCGGATGCACCCTGGAGGCCCACAACTTCGAGCGCGATAAGGCGAAATACGCCGCCGCTAACGCGGTCGTGCTCGGCGTCAGCCTGGACTCGGTCGAGAGCCACAAGACCTTCTGCACCAAGGACGGCCTAAACTTCAAACTGCTCGCCGACCCTGATCACAAGGTGATCGATGCCTACGGCGTGCCTGTCATGATGGGCGCCTACGCGCAGCGCGACACCTTCCTGATCGGTCCTGACGGTAAGGTCCTGAAGACCTGGCAGGTCAAGGACATTGAAAAGCATAGCGATGAGGTGCTGGCCGCGATCGAAGAGTCCAGGAAGTAGCAGGCCAGGAAGTAGCAGGGCGGGAGATCGCTCGCTGAACCAGGCTTACAGACAAGCAACGGCTACGGTCACAGCTTTGAAGTCCGGACGCAGAAAGGCCCGGTTCCTGGGAAGGGACCGGGCCTCTTTGCTTGCCTGAAACGTTGCCTGTTGCCGTAGGAGCTGCGCTTACTTCGTTGTCTTCTTGGCGACCGTCTTCTTTGCCGTGGCCGTCGTCTTCTTGGCGGGTGCTGCGGACTTCTTCGCGGCGACTTTCTTTGCTACAACCTTCTTAGCCGGCGCTGCCTTCTTCGCGGGAGCGGCTGCCTTCTTTGCAGACGTCTTCTTTGCGACGACTTTCTTTGCGGGTGCTGCGGCCTTCTTCGTTGCCAATGGAGTACCTCTCGATGGTAGGTTTTTGCTGCTGGTCGTGCCCTTGTTTCCGGCTGCCTTCTGAGGTGCAGCCTTCCCGCCGCGCAGGGCAACGGACTTCTTCGCGGCAGATGACGAGAGCGACTTGGCGGCGCCTTTAGCGGGCGTCTTGCTGGCGACCTTGCTGCTGATTGCCAGCTTCTTCGCCGGGATCTTTTTTGCTGGAGTCTTTTTTCCTGGAATCTTCTTAGCGGCCTTCTTGGCCGCTTCAACTGCCTTCTTCGCAGCCTTCTTTCCCGGAACCTTCTTGCCTGGAGTCTTCTTCCCCGGCACCTTCTTTGCCGCCTTCTTCGCGGTCTTCTTCGCGGTCTTCAAGCTGCTCAAGACCGAACCGACGCTCGCCTCCGTCTCGTTCGCTTTGGCAGGAGTTGATTGCTTGGACGGCGGGTCGTATGGCATACCCGGCGTCGTCAGATCGCCTCGCAGCGCAGCGTCCTCAGCATGGGTGTCATGACGCGTATGAACTGAATCGGCTTCGTCTTCTCCGGCGGCCTCATCATCTTCCTCTTCTTCGTCATCGGCGGCGTCCTCATCCGCATCGATGTCGTCTTCCGCCTCTTCGTCGTCATCCTCGTCGAGATCGATATCGGCGGCAACGATGCTGTTCGAAGTCAGATCATCCTCTGCATCTTCTTCGTCCTCCTGATCCTCATCAGAAGAGAGGGTAACTTCCACCTCTTCATCTTCTTGCTCGTCATCAAGGATGGCATGCCCTGGAAGGCTGCCTTCGGCGTCGTTTGCGTCTTCGTCGCTGTGCGATTTGGCGTTGAGTTCCAGCGTGTCTTCGAGCTTGTTGTCGTGTTTCATCTGCGGTGTCTCTCCCCAGCCCATGTGATGCGCCAATCGAAGGCCACGCTCGTGCCAGTGAAGCTGCGCGCATAAAGAAGGCGCACGAATTCTAGCAACACGCTAGCCCAGTGCGCCATGCTTGGCAAGCAATCTTTTCAGTGATGAAGCTTATCGTGTAGCCCTATGTTTGGTGCTGTGTGTGCTGCCGTGTTTGGCACCGCGCAAGCTTGCAGTGTGCCGCGATTTTGAGGCATGCGCGGAAGCCGCGGTGTGCCTGGCCTGATGTGCTTCCAGGCGCGTGGAACCTTGCCTCCGGCCGCGTCCCCTGGCTGCCGCACGGCCATGTCCACGCATCGATGGAGCCATGCGAACGGGCTCCGCCACGAACAAGGCTCGGCCCGGCTTCACACTGGAAGAGGAGAGCCGGTTCCAGCGTCGCAGGTCGTCCAGCGAAACATTGAATCGATCGGCAATCGTCACCAGCGTGTCGCCGCGATGCACGGTATAGCGCTGCGGATTGGACGCGGATGCATACGTCTGGATCGGGATGACGAGTTCATCTCCCACAGCAATCGGATCGGCTGCCGTAATGCCATTGGTCTGGGCGATGTCTTCCGGTCTGGCGTGCAGCGCAGCCGCGATGCCGGCTACTGTCTCATCCGGCTTGACGATATGGAAGCGCCAACTGCTGCGGCGCTCTTCGGGAATATCCTTCAAGCGATCCATATAGAGATTCTTGGTTCCGGGCGGAATGTGCAGATCGAATCCGATGTCGCCCGGCGTGGTCAAACGCAGCAACGATGGGTTCAAGGCGACGATCTCCGGAACCGAACTACCGGTCACATCGGCCACCAGGCGCAGGTCGATGGAATAGTCGGTGTGAACCGTGTCGTACAGCACCGGTTCATCCGGCGTCAGCTTGCCCAGGTCGTAACGCTCGGGATTCTTCGCCATGATGACGGCAGCCAGGATCTGCGGCACGTAAGCGCGTGTCTCAGCGGGCATCACGTTGCGCCGGTAGAGCTCCCAGAAATCGGCGTATCCGGTGCGCTGGACCGCTCGCTGGATGTTGCCCGGACCCCAGTCATAAGCGGCCATCGCCAGGTACCAGTCGCCAAACTGGTTGTAGAGCGACTTGATGTAACGCGCATACGCTCGAGTCGACTTCTCAGGATCGAAGCGCTCGTCGAAGTAACCGTTGCGAGCCAGGCCGTAAGCTCCCGTCGGCATGAACTGCCACATACCGCCGGCACCGGAACTCGGATTCAGAGCCTGCGGCTGAAAGCCCGATTCAGCGACAGAAAGGTAGATCAAATCCTGCGGCACACCCTCCTCGGCCAGAATCCGCTGAATCATCTGCCGGTACTTGCCCGCCCGGCGCAGAGACGCCGCCATGTGGGCGCGAAAGGTGCTCGAGTTGGAAAAAACACCGATGTACCCCGCCACCTGGTCGTTGATCACCAGCGGAAGGTCAGAAGTGATATTCAACTCTGTACGAAGTTTCGCAACCAACTCCGGGTTCGCTGGGAAGGTCAGGTCCGTGGCTGATTCCAGTGGAGCGTCCTCAATCTTCGGCGAGAAACCATTGCCCTGCTTCAACGCCGCCATCTCCAGCGAATTGATGGCGTTCAGCAGACGCTCGAACTCGTCGGCAAGCGGACCCTCGGACTGTAGGTCAAGCCCGGAGGAAAGCATCGAGTCGACCGCATAATCAAAGTCCAGGCGCGCTGCATCGAGCCGGTTCGCCCGGTAGTTCGCGACTCCTGAGTTGAAACTGGATTCCGCTTTCTGAATCAGCTCCTGAACCCGGGTATTCTGGGTGCCATCGGCAACCTGAGTCTGAGCCGGTGTGCTCTGGCTTACGCTAGCTGGCACCGCTGCTGCATTCTGCGCGGAGCGCGTCACGGTTGGCGCCGTAGCTGCCTGGGGCGTGGCAGCGCTCGTCGGAGTGTCGGCGGGACAGCCGGCAAGCATGAGCAGAGGGGTGCAAAGCAGGCTAAGAACGAGGCGTCGGTAGAGTGGGGTCTTGGTCATCAAGGGTCGTGATGGGACAGAGTTGGCGCGACCCTTGCTCCTGGCTGGAAGCGTGGCGAACGGCCTCTTTGATTGTAAGACGGATGCGGGCGCGCTACGGCCTGCTCACCCGAAAACGCCAAAGCCCGGATGATAGGATCAGGATTGTGGCACTTCCGCGGCCGCCGGTCTTCTGTCGCTGCCCACTTTCTTCTGCCGCTGCCTACTATGGACCCCCAGTACATTCGCAACTTCGCGATCATCGCGCACATTGATCACGGCAAGTCCACCCTCTCTGACCGGTTGCTGGAGCTCACAGGTTCCCTGACTCAGCGCGAGATGCAGGCGCAGGTCCTGGATGCAATGGACCTCGAGCGCGAGCGCGGCATCACCATCAAGGCCCACACCGTCCGCATGATGTACCAGGCGAAGGACGGCCACACCTACCAGCTGAACCTGATCGACACACCCGGCCACGTGGACTTCAGCTACGAGGTCTCGCGTTCGCTCGCCAGCTGCGAAGGCGCGCTACTGGTCGTCGACGCCTCGCAGGGCGTGGAGGCGCAGACCCTTGCCAACGCCTATCTCGCCATCGCCGGCGGCCTGGAAATCATCCCGGTGATCAACAAGATCGATCTGCCCTCCGCCGACATCGAGCGCACCAAGGAGATGATCGAAAAAGCGGTCGGTCTGCCCGCCGACGATGCGGTTGCGGTCAGCGCCAAGACCGGACTGAACGTCGAACAGATTCTTGAAGCCGTCGTCAACCTCCTGCCGCCGCCCAAAGGCGATCCCGAGGCGCCGCTGCAGGCGCTCATCTTCGATTCGTGGTTCGACGCCTACCGCGGAGTCATCGTACTGGCACGCATTATCAACGGGCGCCTGAAGAAGGGCATGAAGATCAAGGTGATGTCGAACGGCAAGCAGTTCGAGGTCGACTCCATGGGCGTGATGACCCCCAAGCCGGTGCCGCTCGACGAGCTCTCCGCCGGCGAGGTCGGGTTCTTCGTCGCCACCATCAAGAATGTTGCCGATACCAAGGTCGGGGACACGATTACGGAGGTCGAACGTCCCTGCGCTGAGGCCCTGCCCGGCTTCGAAGACATCAAGAGCATGGTCTTCGCCGGGCTCTACACGGTGGACTCGCACGAGCACGCCATGCTGCGCGACGCGCTCGAAAAGCTCCGTCTCAACGATGCTTCGTTCTCGTTCGAACCGGAGAGCTCGGCCGCTCTCGGGTTCGGCTTTCGTTGCGGCTTTCTCGGGCTGCTGCACCTCGAGATCATTCAGGAGCGCCTGGAGCGGGAGTACGACCTCGACCTGATCACCACTGCCCCCGGTGTGCGGTACAGGATCACCCTCACAGACGGTAGCGTCGTCGAGGTCGACAATCCCTCCCGCTGGCCGGAGACGACCGAGATCGAGACCATCGAGGAGCCCGTGATCATCGCCAAAATTCTCACCAACGAGGAGTACGTCGGCGGCATCCTCAAGCTGGTTGAGGAGAAGCGCGGCCGTCAGAAAAACCTTGAATATGTCTCCGACACGCGCGTCATGATTACCTACGAGCTGCCCTTGAACGAGATTGTTCTGGATTTCTATGACCGGCTGAAGACCGTCTCTCGGGGTTACGCTTCGCTCGATTACCAACTCGCCGGAGCCTGGATCTCTCCCATGGTCAAAATGGATATCCTCATCGGCGGGGATCCGGTCGACGCGCTGTCGGTCATCATCCACAAGGATTTCGCCCAGCAGCGCGGACGCGCTCTGGTGGCGAAGATGCGCGAACTGATTCCCCGGCAGATGTTCGAGGTGGCCATTCAGGCCGCCATCGGGTCTAAGATCATTGCCCGGGAGACGGTGACGGCCATCCGGAAAAACGTCATCGCAAAGTGCTACGGCGGCGATATCAGCCGCAAGCGCAAGCTGCTCGAAAAGCAAAAGGAAGGCAAGAAGCGCATGAAGCGGATTGGCAAGGTGGACATCCCGCAGGAGGCCTTCCTGGCCGTCTTGAAGGTGGGGGAAGAGTAAACCGGCAAGCAAAGCAAAACGGCTTCTCCGCAGGGAGAAGCCGTTTTGCTTTGCCGATCCTGATTCCCTACTTTTTAGGTGCTGACGGTGCTGCCGGCTTTGTCGCCGCTGCCCGCGGTGCCGGCGGCGGAGGCGCAGGCACGCCCGACTGCTTATTGTACGCATCGACAACAGCTTGCGAGATGTCCGTCGAGGGCAGCGCCCACAGCACGTTATTGCTCTGCGTCGACACGTCAAGCAGGATCGTATAGCCGCTCGTCTTGGCGTAGTTCTGCATCACGGTGGCAATCTTGCCCGCAACCTTCCCCAGCGCTTCCTGCCACTCCGCGTTGTAGGCGGTCTGAGCGTCTTCGGCGTCGCGGTTCAGCTGCTTCTCCTTGGTGTCGATCGCCCGGAGACGGCTGGTGCGCTCATCGTCCGGCAGGTTCGCCGGAGCGGCCTGCAGGCTCTTCTTCATGGAATCGACTTCTGCCGCAAGCTTCTCGATCTCCGCCTTCTTCGGCTCGTACTTCTTCTGCGTGTTGAGCGTCACCGTCTGGCCCTCGTTCGAGGCGAGAACCACCTCCTGGAAGTTGACCAGCGCGATCTTGGCGGGGATGGCCTGGGCAGCGGCTGCGGGTGCTGGTGCTGGATCGGCGGCCGGGGCCTGGGCGGATGCATAGGGAGCCATGAGGCCCGCGCCGAGCGCGATCATGAGAGTGAGATTACGGTTCATGCGGTTTGTCTTGCTCCTTCAGGATGATCGAGATGGTCGATGAATTCGTTTGCGGTGGATTGAGAAGAGTGCAAGCCTCGGCTTTGCGTCTCGCCTCAGACAAAGAGATCGTCGTTGGGGGTCTGGTGGGAGGGTGCTTGCTCCGGCGGAGTTTGCGGTGGGTGAGTTCATCAAATCATCTCCCGGACGAGGGCAGCGGCGGTCCCGCCGATCTGCCAGTCGAGGAGGGAAATCGAGCTCCGCGCGAACTTCTCGTCTATCCGGATCAGCCCGGGTTTCGCGTGTGCGGGCGGGATGAAGTGCGGGAGCGAAAGGTTGCCAGAATCCACCTGAATTATAGGCCCGGCAGGCTTGGGGGTCAACGCAGCCTAGCCGCCCGCATACGGATTTATGGATGAGCCGAGAGCGTGATCTCCAATTTCAGCAAGTCCCGCGATCGCTCTCCCCTGCCTGCCAGCCGTTCTATGGGACTTACGTGTTCCATACCTTTGGCATTCCGTTTGCTCCACCCGAACCCTGTGAACGTAAGAGTCGGCTCTGACCCGCTCGACGAATTCACAGATCGTAGCTCCCAGACAGGAACAGTTTGCACCCATCGTAGGTGCGGACAGCGGCCGGGGGCTCCGGAGACATCTCCTCCAAGGGTGAGCATTCCGGTTTCAGGAGGCCAGCGACTGGCCATTTCAAAGGGACGACGAAGAAGGATGGACCTCAGAGCACTGGCGCCCGCAGGGCAGAGCCTGAGGTTCCCTTCCCCGACCCTCCGGTGAACCGCCACTCCGGTTTGCAGCCGTTCAATTCCCTGGTTGTCATTTCGGCACATTCAGAGTAGGCTGGTGTTCGGTATTGAAAAGCGCGGAGCCAATGTTCCGGCTAAGCCTGGTTTCTCGCGGGCGCACCCGGTTCACACGCGGTTTGGCGAGAGGCTGTGGGACTGCTGGATAGGCGCTGACACCTAGACTTGTATTTTTCCACGATGGCGAGTCCGCGCAGGTGGGTGTGCAGAGTAGGCAGTCTTGCCTCCGTCTCCTGTGAACAGGAGCGTTTCAGTGGTTTTCAGCAACTGATTTCGGTTGTATTTACTCTCGGCGGCTTAGTGGTGCGTCCTCAAGGTCGACGAGCCTCGTGCCGATAGACGATGCACCTGGCTTCTGCATGAATTCGCTTCAGAGCACATCCTGAGAGAGCGCGGGTTCGGCCTGAGCCGGCACAATAAAGTGGACGAAAAGGGCTGCTCGGGTTTACCTTGCATCGAATGCCTCGCCTTTCATGGAGTTCTCGGAGGGCGACGAAGGCGCAAGCTGTCAAGGGTGTTCGACGGGCTTGCCGTATCTCTCATCGTTCTGCTGAGGCGCCACGGTCACGTCAGGGCGCGAACGTCGAGGTGGCTGGAAGGGGTAGCTCCAGCGCGGGAGTGTGGTGGCTGCGGAGATGAAGGCAGGATTGATTCTAAGAATGTTGATCGTCGCGTATCCGGACACGTTGCAAGCTCGGAACAGTCCCTTTAAAGATCGTTTATCCGAAGCACCGCGCCTTCAAGAGACGCACGGAATCGACTGCTCGCAGTCGATCTAGGTTGGGACTAAGAAGGTAGGTTGATCCCCGCAACACCAGGATCGCAACCTGCCGTGCAAGAGGAAGCGCAAGAGGAAGCAGAAGCATGAGTGCAGAGCAGAATGTGACGGAGATGCCGGTTCACCCGGTATCACAGACCTCGGATCAAACGGATGCGGAGAGCTTTGGCGGCTCCGGCTACGAATTGGACGAGGATGGTCAGCGAATCCCGCACGGGATGGGTCAGTCAAAGAGCAGTCGGCGTCGGCGTCGTAAGCGGAAGGGCAAGGGCAGCGAAGCTGGTGCCTCCACCCAGGCCGCAACTCAGCCGGCTGGCTCTGAACCCGGAGTGATCGCTTCGGTGCAGGGGCAGGAGCTGCAAACGGTCCAGACCGGCGGCGTTCCCGCTCTACCGCAGCAGGGTTTCCGCGGCAACAACGGGCAGGGCCGTAGCTTCGCCGGCCAGAACGGCAGCCAGCAGAGCAACGGACAGGCAGCTCCCGGCGGCACCAAACGCTGGAAGAAAAAGTTCCGTGATCGCGACCGGCAGCGTCCCGAAAACAACGGCGGCCAGTCTGCGCAGAACTCCGCCGGGAGCAACGGCAACGGGGGAGGCTCGCCACAAAATGGCGGCGTCTTCCGCGGATCCGACACCCATCAACCGGGTAACAGTGCCCTTGGCTTCAAGCGGAAGAGCGGCTTCGGCGGGGGCGGCAAGCAGCAGCGCAGCGGCAACGGTGGCGGCGCGCGCGGTTTTGTCGGTCCAATGGACCATAGCTATCGCGTGGTGAA
>CAJCHN010000130.1 GCA_903970285.1 Rhodanobacteraceae bacterium
TGAGCACGTCGACGTTGTAGCGGGCTTTTCCGAACTCGGCCATGGAGCCGGAGACGATTTCGGGCTTCTTCTTGGCGTATTCGAGGGATTTCTCGTCGCCGCCGTGGGCGTCGTAGCCGACGAACTCGAGGAAGAAGGGGATATCGTGGGCGATGCACTCGTCGCCGATGCGCTCGATGAAGGCGTGCTTGTGGTCGTTGATGGCGGACTTCTCGAAGGGGGTGTAGTAGAGCAGGACCTTGATGCAGTCGGCGCCGGCTTCCTTGAGGCGGCGGACGCTCCAGTTGTCGAGCAGGTCGGGCAGGCGGCCGGGGGTGGCGGCGTCGTAGCCGGTTTTTTCATAGGCGAGCAAAAGGCCGGCGTCGTTGCGGGACTTGAGTGCTTCGAGACCGAACTCGGGGTCGAGCAGGATGGCCGAGGAGTAGCGGGTGAGAACGTCGGTGACGAGCGTCTTGAACTCCTCCAGGTCGTTGGCCTGGACGACGCCGCCACGCTCCTTGGCGAGGGATTTCTGGAGGGAGCCGCGCTGATCCATGGCTGCGGCGGCGATGACGCCACGGGCGTCCGAGACGGCTTTGAGTCCTGCAAGCTTTCCGGGTGTGAGCTTCATGTTGGGCGTGTCTCCTGTGCGTTCGAGGCGTTCGACTTGATTCAGAACGCAATTGTACAGAGGGCAGGTTGATTTGGTGAGGAAGGATTGCGGAGAATTCGCTGGCTGCTTCAGGGCTGGTCCCTGAGCCAGGTGGCGGAGAAGCGTTCGAGCGCCACGCGCACGAGCTGGCTGCGCGTGCGCACCCCACCCTTGGCGAAGAGTTCCTGGATGCTCGCCTTGATGGAGGTCTCTGAGGCATCCAGGTTGGCGGCGATCTCCTTGTTGGCGAGTCCGTCCAGGATGCCGCGGAGCACCAGGCGTTGCCGATCGGTGAGGTTCCGGGCATTTTGATGCGCGACCCGCTGGACCCCGGTCGTGGTCCGCATGTCGTCGATCGAGGCCGCCGACCAGAGGGTTTCGCCCCGGGCTACGCGATGGATCGCCTCGAGGAGCTGGGCGCTTCCGGTCTGCTTCAGGATGACGCCGGCCGCGCCGCCATCGAGGGCGAGCCGCATCGCGCCCGGCGTCATGCCCGCGGTCAGCATCAATACCCGCGCGGCGCTGCGCCGGTCGAGCAGGAACTGCAGCAGGTCGGTGCCGGGGTGATCGCCGAGATCGTAGTCCAGCAGGATCAGGTCGAGCAGCGTATCCGCCAGGATGCTGCGGGCCTCGGTGAGGGTGGCGCAGTGTGCGACCACCTGCAGCGTCGGCTCCTCGGCCAGGCAGCGCACCAGGCTCTCGCGCAGCAAGGTGTGGTCGTCGATCAGCAGGATGCGGACAGGTTCGGTCATGCGGGCTCGTCCTGGGCGACCGGCAGCTCGACCACGAAGCATGCCTGGCCGGGCAGCGCCAGGTATCGCAGGTCTCCGCCGAAAGAGCGGGCAAAGGCGCGCGACAGGTAGAGTCCCAGACCGGTGGCCTGGGCGCCAGGCTGAAATGGCCGGAACAGCTCGTCCGGATGCGGCACCCCGCCGCCATTATCGGTGAAATGGACGCAGACGCGCTGACACGCGTGAGTGGCGACGATGCTGAGCACGCGTTTGTCCGCGTGCGCCGATCCGGAGGAGAGCGCGCGAATGCTGTTGGTGGTCAGGTTGAGGAAGATCTGCATCAGGTTGGTGCGATCAGCCCACACCGCCGGAAGCTGCGGTGAGAGCTGCCACGACGCTTCAATGAACGCTTCGGCCAGCGATGGCGCAATGACAATCCTGAGATCGTCGAGCACCGAGGTGACATCCACCTCGCTCCGCTCCTCGGGATACTGGAGCAGGTCGACCGAGGCGATCTTCTCCAGTGCGAGAACAAGGTTTCCCAGCGCCTCGAAGTCTTTGCTGGCGCTCAGCGCCGGGCTGCGGGCAAGATTGTGATGCACCACGCTGATGGCTCCGCAAACGTTTCGAATCTCGTGCGAGACGGCACCCACGGCGATGCGGGAGCCAGCCAGCATCTGGTGCAGACTGCTCTCTTCGCGGGTGCGCATCTCCTCGGAAGCATCCAGGATGAGCGCGGCGAGGCGTGCTCCAGAGCCGGTTGCGTACGTGGAAAAGCAGATCTCCGCCATGAAGGTTTCGCCGTCCTCGCGGTGTCCGCGCGACTGCATGACGGCGCGGAAGAACTGCTGGGAGGCAGCGTTGCGCGAAAGCGTCGAGAGCGCCGGAAAAAATGGCTGCAGCAGGCGGCCGGGCAAGGAACCGGAGGGCAGCGCAAGCATGCGGTGAGCGGCCTCGTTGGCCATCAGCACGGTGCCGTCGGCGTTGGTGGTGAGGATGGCGGCGGGACTCGATTCGATGAGGAATTTGAGTTGATTCTCCGCTTCGCAGCGGGCTTCGCTCTGCCGCTCAATCTCCAGCATTTGCGCCAGCATGGTCTGCCGGTTGCGGTTGGCGGTGTAGACGAACAGTCCGACCGTGGTAAAGGCCGCAAAGTACAGGATGTCCCGGGGAACGCCGCTGCGCAGGTCCCATTCGAAGGCGTCGAAGAGTTCAGCCAGCACCGTGCAGAGAACCGCCGCTGTAAGCGTCTGCCAGGGCCGCAGAACACGTCCGAGGATCAGCATTGGAAGCAGGTACAGAAAACCCAGGGGAATGTTGTCTGCGTTGCGCCAGTCGCATACCGCGATCAGGGCGATCAACAAGGCGCCGCCGGTCAGCATCAGCCGCCGGGACAAGGGTTGGCGCGGGACTTCGATCGGCAATCCGAACATCGCATCTTCCATGCTAGAGCCGGGCGGGGTGCCGGGCATGGCCCCGCTGACCGAAAGATAGCCTCTTCAGCACTCTGAATGTAGGCTGGCGCCGTGCCCTGCCGCTTTACTCTAGAGAGGGCCTGCCCGCCGGCCGCACGTCGCCGGCGTGGCGGTTTAACGAGATTCTTAGGTGGAATGGGATAGGCTCGGTGAAGCCTTAAATAGAAATTGCTGCGAAAGCGAACGCGTGATCAAGGGAAGACTATGACTTTGGAAGGAACGGCGGCTCGAGCTGTGGATGCGGTGCCGACCAGCTCTCCGGCTGCTCCGCGGCACGGCCAGAAGAAATGGACGGGATGGGCGTTCGCTGGTCTGCTGGGTCTCAGCCTGACAGCATGCAAGAAGAAGGAATTCAACCCGGCGGATGGCGCGCCCCAGCCGGCGCAGACGATTGAGACAGGGGACATGAGCCTGGTGTCCGTGGACAAGCCGGCCCTTTTCCCGCTGGTGATGGCGCAGAGCTACGATGCACCCGCCGAGCTGAATGTGACCGGCACGGTGGCGCCGGACGTGGCGCGCGAGGTGCCGGTGATCTCGCTGGCGAGCGGGCGTGTGATCGATATCAAGACGCGGCTGGGTGACGCCGTGAAGAAGGGACAGCTGCTGCTGCAGGTGCAGAGCAACGACATTACACAGGCCTTCGATGCGTATTTGAAAGCGGTTAACGACGAGCAGTTGGCGAACAAGGCCTACCAGCGGGCCAAGCTGCTGTATGGCGAAGGCGCGATCCCGCAGAGCACGCTGGAGCAGGCGGAAGACAGTGAGAAGGATGCGAAGGCGGACCTCGACGCCGCGGAAGAGCAGCTGCGAACGCTGGGCGTGGACAAGAATCATCCCAGCAGCATTGTGAAGGTGTACGCACCGATCTCGGGCGTGATCATTGCGCAGAATGTGACCAATGCGGCGGCCGTGGGCGTCACCTACTCCGGGTCGTCGACGGCGTTTACCATCGCCGACCTGACGACCGTATGGGTGATGTGCGACGTGTATGAGAACGACCTGCCGAAGATTTCGCTGGGGCAGGAGGCGAAGGTCCGCGTCAACGGCTACCCGGATAAGGTGCTGACCGGACGTATTTCGGAGATCGATCCGGCGCTCGACCCAAGCATTCGAACGGCGAAGGTTCGGATTCAACTGTTGAATCCGGGCTTTCTGAAGCTGGGCATGTTCGTGAACGCGACTTTTCTTTCCAAGCAGCTGGATCAGTTTCCGGTGGTGCCGGCGACGGCGATTCTGCACCTACACGACCGCGACTGGGTGTATGTGCCGGCGGGCGACAACCGCTTCAAGCGGCTTGAGGTTCATCCTGGCAACATGCTGCCGGGAGAAAGGCAGGAGGTACTTTCGGGGATCGCTCCGGGCCAGCAGGTGGTCTCCAACGTTCTGCAGCTTGAGGCGACGTTGGAGGCGCAATGATCAAGAGAATCGTAGATTTTGCGCTGCAAAGCCGTCTGCTGATCGTGGCGATTGCAACCCTCTTGTTTGTGTGGGGCGCGATCTCGTTCCACAACCTGCCGGTAGACGCGTATCCAGATGTGGCGGATAACTACGTGAACATCATCACGCAGTGGCCGGGCCACTCGGCGGAGGACATCGAGAAGCAGATCACGGTGCCGACCGAGATTCAAATGGCCGGCATTCCGGATATGAAAAATCTGCGGTCGTTCACGCTGGCCGGCATTTCGAGCATCATCATGAACTTCAATGATGATTCCGATAACAGCTGGAACCGGGAGCGCGTGCTGGAGCGGCTCAGCAACGTGACGCTGCCGGCGGGGCTGCAGCCGCAGTTGCAGACCGACTGGAGTCCGGTGGGACAGATCTACTGGTACACGGTCGACAGCAAGAATCCGAACTACGACGTCATGGAGCAGAAGTCGCTTGAAGACTGGACCCTGGAGAAGCAGTTCAAGAGCGTTCCGGGCATCGTCGACGTGGCCAGCTTCGGCGGGCTCACCAAGGAGTACCAGATCCGTCTCGATCCGGAAAAACTGGTCGCCTACGGATTGAACATCGCCACGGTCGAGCAGCAGCTCGCCAACAACAACGCAAACGCGGGCGGCAGCTTCATCGTCGCCGGGGCACAGCAGATCAACGTGCAGGCCGTAGGTCTGTTCCAGACCGTGCAGCAGATTGAAGACACGGTTATCAAGACGCAGGGCGGCACACCGCTGCGGGTGCGCGACATTGCCACCGTGGAGCAGGGACCGAAGATCCGGCTGGGACAGATCTCAAAGACGTAC
>CAJCHN010000131.1 GCA_903970285.1 Rhodanobacteraceae bacterium
GGCGATCCCGCCGCGGTTGCCGCACTGCATCGCCAGGCAAATGCCATCGGGCAGGGACTGCGCATGGTGACCGCCGCGCTCGCTCCGGAAATCATTCTGTTCGCCGGCGACATTTCGCATGGTTGGCCGTTGGTGCAGCCCATCCTGATGCAGGAGTGCCGGCGTACGCTGCTCACCGGCACGGTGCCGCGCCTCGTCTGCACCGGCGACGGACTGCAGGCGCATCTACTTGGTGCCGCTGCCTTGATTCTGCAGCGACACTCCGGCTACTATCGCGCCCGCTCCGTGGAACGAGCGGCAAACGCGCAACTCGCCGGTACCCGGTAATGCGGCGCGCCGCCATGCTGCGCGCACCGCAAGGAGCAGCATGAAGCGAACTCCAGCAAACACAAAAGTCGCACCTTCTCGCGCCAACGCACAGCTGGCCTACGTAGAGGTCGGCTCCAGCGAGCTCACGCGCGATATCAACCGCGACATCGTGCTGGAGTACGTGCGCGCCATGCAGCCCATCTCGCGCGTTGACGTTGCGCGCGCCTCCGGCCTGCAGCCGAGCACGGTGTCGTCCATTGTGGAACGGCTTCTGGAGGAGCGTTGGATTCGTGAAAGTTCCATGGTCAAGACCGCGCGTGGCCGCCGCCCCACGCTCCTCTCGTTAAACGACGATATGGTTTTCCTGGTCGCCGACATCCGGCCTAACCAGGCCATCGCGGCGGTCGTCGATCTCAGCGGACGCTTCCTCGAACGCCAGATCGTTCCCGTCTGCGCGCATCCGGAGACCACCATCCAGAGCATCGCTTCCGTCATGCGAGCTTTCCAGGCGCGCCACACAGACAAGACATTCCAGGGCGTGGGCGTCAGCGTTCCAGGCCGCGTCGACCTGTCGACCGATGAAATGGTGTTCGCCCCCAACCTGCAATGGCAGGCGTTCCCCATGCGTGCACGTCTCCATGCGCTGCTCGGCCTGGAGGTGCAGCTTGAAAACGACGCCACGGCCAGCCTGCTCGCGGAGCTGTGGTTCGGCCGCATCGACGGCGTCCGCAACGCCGTGCTGGTCACCGTGTCCGAAGGCATCGGTGCCGCCATCCTCGCCGACGGCCGGCTCATCGCGGGCCGCGACGGACTCGCCGGCGAGTTCGGCCACATCTCCATCGACCCGGATGGACCCGAATGCGGTTGCGGCGGCAAGGGCTGCTGGGAGGTGTTTGCGTCGACGA
Source organism: Rhodanobacteraceae bacterium (assembly GCA_903970285.1). GTDB lineage: Bacteria > Acidobacteriota > Terriglobia > Terriglobales > Acidobacteriaceae > Edaphobacter. The sequence continues at coordinate 1,215 of CAJCHN010000131.1, forward strand.
CGGCGGCGCTGCGCACCTATCGTGAATTACAGCCCAGTGGTGCCGCTGTTTCCTTCGTGCAATTGATCGCTCTTGCCATGGATGAGGATCCCTCCGCGCGCGCGGCGCTCACGCAACAGGCCCGCGCCATCGGCCAGGGGCTTCATCTGCTCAATGCCATCATGTCGCCCGACCTCATCCTGCTCGCCGGAGATGTCAGCCTGTTCTATGACGTGTATCGCGATGTGATCGAGGCGGAGTGCCGTGCCGGAGCCATGGATGGCGTCGGCCCACGCTTCGTGTCGGTCGGCGACGGCGACATGTCTCGCCTGCGCGGCGCGGCCGCCGTCGTGTTGCAGCGTCACTCCGGCTACTACCGTGCGGCCCACATGCGCGCCGACAAGCGCAGCCCGACGACTTCCTTCGCGCGATAAAGCAAGACCCCGGGTCAACAGATCACCCTCACTTGACAGCCATCGGCCGCCTCCTTAGAGTGCATCTATCGGCGGAGTTTCGATAATTTCGCTTCACAAAATTAGTCGTTCTGCTTCCTCCTTCCGTTCTTCGCCGTCACCTGCGGTTTGGGAAGTTCGACCGGCCGGAGTTCTGTCTTCATGCGTTCCTCTGTTGCCTTGTTTCTGGCTCTCGCAACGAGTGCAGCCTGTGCCGCGCAGTCCTCTGCACGGCCTTGGCTCGACACAACGCGCACGCCGCAACAGCGCGCGCACGACCTGGTGGTGCAGATGACACTGGAAGAAAAAGCTCTGCAAAGCGTCAATGCGGCACCCGCGATCCCGCGGCTCGATGTGCCGGCGTACGACTACTGGAACGAGGGCCTGCATGGCAGCGCGCGGTCGGGCTATTCGACCATGTTTCCGCAGGCGATCGGGCTCGCGGCGACGTGGGATACCGGCCTGCTGAACCGGGTAGCGGACACGATCTCGGTGGAGGCGCGGGCGAAGCACAGCGAAGCAGTACGGCATGGCAACTTCGATATCTACTACGGTCTTACGGTGTGGTCGCCGAACATCAACATCTTTCGCGATCCGCGCTGGGGACGCGGCCAGGAGACCTACGGAGAAGATCCGTACCTGACCAGCCGGCTGGGGGTGGCCTTTGTCGGCGGGCTGCAGGGGCAGAGCAAAGAGTATCTGCGGGTGGTGGCGACGCCGAAGCATTTCGCGGTGCACAGCGGACCCGAGTCGACGCGGCACACGGCCAACGTGGACCCTACGCCGCATGATCTTCAGGACACGTATCTGCCGGCGTTCCGCGCGACGGTGACGGAGGGCCATGCGCAGTCGGTGATGTGTGCGTACAACTCGATCGACGGGGCGCCGGCCTGCGCGAACACTCACCTGCTGGGCGATATTCTGCGCGGCGCGTGGAAGTTCAACGGTTTTGTAACGTCCGATTGCTGGGCGATTACGGATATTGCCGAAGGCCACAAGTATGCGTCCGACTGGGAGCATGCTTCGGTCGACGCGGTGAAGGCAGGAACGGATACGAGTTGCGGCACCGAGTTCAGCACGCTGACCAAGGCGGTGAAGGACGGGCTGATCCAGGAGAGCGAACTGGATTCGGCGGTGAAGCGGCTGTTCATGGCACGTTTCCGGCTGGGAATGTTCGGGGCGGACGGCTCAGACCCCCATGCAGTGGTGCCGTATGAGCAGATTCCGTTCAGCGAAGTGGACTCCGCCGCGCACCGCGAACTGGCGTTGAAGACGGCGCGCGAGTCAATGGTGCTGTTGAAGAACGACGGTGTTCTGCCGCTGAAGCCGAACTTGAAGACGATCGCCGTAATCGGGCCGAATGCGGCTTCGCTGGCGGCGCTGGAGGGCAACTACAACGCTGTGCCGTCGGATCCTATCTCGCCGCTCGAAGGCATGCGGAGGGCACTGGCGGGCAAGGCGAAGGTGTTGTACGCGCAGGGTTCCTCGTATGTTGAGCCGCTGCCTGTTCCTGTGCCTGAGAACGTGCTGCAGACCAACGGGCAGGACGGTCTGCGCGGCGACTATTTTGCAACACCCGACTTTACCGGCAAGCCGGTGCTGACGCGGACCGACCGGCAGATCGACTTCGACTGGAATGGCGCGAGTCCATCGGCGGGCGTGCCGGAGAAGTCGTTCAGTGTGCGCTGGACGGGGACGATTACGCCGCCGGCGCCTGGCGACTACCAGCTCACGCTGACGCTGGCCCATTGCTACCCTTGCCGCGACGCTGAGTCATACGCGATCTACCTGGACGGTAAGCGGATTGGCGAGCAGAAGCCAGAGGTGAAGGAGTCGCGGTCGAGCGAGGGTCCGCTGTATAAGGTGCACTTCGACGATATGGCCGCGCACGATCTGCGGGTGGATTATACCCACGAAGCGCCACTCTTCGGCGCGGGGGTGACGCTGGAATGGATTCCACCTGCAGACGCGCTGCGCGCGCAGGCGGTACGGGCTGCGGCCAAGGCGGATGCGGTGGTGGCGTTTGTGGGGCTTTCGCCGAATCTTGAAGGCGAAGAGATGCCGGTGAAGGTAGAAGGCTTCTCCGGCGGAGACCGTACCGACATCAAGCTGCCCGCGGTGCAGGAGCAGATGCTGGAAGCGGTGGCCGCCACCGGCAAGCCCTTGATCGTGGTGCTCATGAATGGCAGCGCACTCGCGGTGAACTGGGCGCAGAGCCACGCAGCGGCGGTGCTGGAGGCGTGGTATCCGGGCGAAGCGGGCGGGACGGCGATCGCCGATACGCTGCTGGGCAGGAACAATCCGGCCGGACGCCTGCCAGTAACGTTCTATCAGGACATCGCGCAGCTTCCGGCCTTCGCTGACTATTCCATGCAGCAGCGGACGTATCGCTACTCGCACGCGCAGCCGCTGTATGGGTTCGGCGAGGGCTTGAGTTACACGACGTTCGCGTATGCGGGGGCGAAGCTCTCGTCGAGCGAGCTGACCGCGGGCGATCCGCTGACGGTGAAGGTGAACGTGAAGAACACGGGCGGCATGGATGGCGACGAGGTCGTCGAGGTCTACCTGACACCGCCAGCTTCGGCGCTTGCGCCGGTGCGGGAGCTGATCGGCTTTACCCGGACGCATCTTGCCGCGGGCGAGAGCAGGGAAGTCTCCATCGCCATCGATCCGCGGCAACTGAGCCAGGTGGATGCCGCGGGCAAGCGGTCGATCGCCGCAGGAGAGTACGAGGTCCATGTAGGCGGAAGGCAGCCGTTGCCAGGGGATGGCGGGCTGAAGCTGCAGATTGTCGGGTCAAAGGATCTTCCCGAGTAAGACACAGGGAACGTGGCTGAGGCGGGGGCGTCCGTTCATCGATTTGGCTGTGCTTGTCATCGATTTGGTCTGTCCCTGGCGCGCGTAGCAGCCATGCCCCCTGGTTTCTCAGAGCGGCCTTGGTGGCCATAGCGGCTTGTATACTCGGGGGATGAATCCAGTCCTACGCGCTCTCGTCCGGTGGTTTGCGGCTGCGGAGCGTCTTGCGGGGCACGTCGCATGAAGGCGCTTGAGAACAGCCTGGTGGAAGATGGGAAGGCAGCCGGCGCGGGTGCGACGAACGGCCGCAAGAGGACCAGCCTGAAGGAACTGGCGGCGTACCTGGGACTCTCGCAGACGACAGTGTCGTTTGTGCTGAACGATGCGCCACTGGCGAAGAACCTGACCGAGGAGACGCGGCGCCGGGTGCTGGAGGCGGCGCGCAAGTTCAACTATCGGCCGAGTTACTTTGCGCTGAATCTGAACAAGAGCGGGAGCGACTCCGTCGGGGTCATCGTCCCGGAGCATAGCGAAGGCTACTTCACCGTGGTGATGGGTGGCGTCGAGCGGTACCTGCTGCAAAAGCATTATGTGTACTTTACCGCGTGCCACTACTGGAAGCCGAAGCTGATCGAGGAGTATACGCGGCTGCTGATCAACCGTGGCGCGGAAGGTCTGCTGCTGTTGAACACGAACGCCGACTTCGACACCATTCTCCCGGTGGTGGCGGTCTCCGCGCACAAGGAGAAGGAGGGCGTCACCAACGTGGTGATCGACCATGCGGCTGCGGCGCGGCTGGCGATTCGCCACCTCTTCGAGACGGGGCATCGCAAGATCGCCTTCATGAAAGGACATCGGCATGTGATCGACACCGAATCGCGATGGGAGTCGATGATGGAGATTGCGCGTGAGTTTGGCGTGCAGCCGACCCCCGAGCGAACGGTGCAGATGCGGACCAGCAGCTGGTCGCCGGAGGTTGGCTACGAGCCGGCCAAGCGCCTGCTGAACGCAACGCGGGATTTCACCGCGCTGGTGGCGTTCAACGACACGGCGGCGATCGGAGCGATTCGTGCGCTGCACGAGGTGGGCATGATGGTGCCGCGGGATGTTTCGGTGGTCGGATTCGACAATATCGTGAGCGCGGAGTTCCATGTGCCGAGTCTGACGACCATTCGGCAGCCGCTGAACATGATGGGGCGGATGGCGGCGCAGATCCTGCTGGACCGGATTGCGAATCCGGAGAAGCGATATGCGCCGACCATCCTGGTGAAGCCGAAGCTGATTGTGCGCGAGAGTACGTCGAGGGTGAAGAAGACCGCCATGTAGACGGCGCGCCGCCGCCGGGCCGGGCACCGACCTACGGTGCCTTTTGCAGGATGATGTCGGAGATGGTGTAAGCCGGCACGGTGACGGTGAAGCTGGAGCCGCCGCCTGCGAAGGCCGACTTCGTGGAGCCGCTGGCAGCCTTGAGATTGGCGGGGCCATAGTCGAAGCGGAAGCCCTGGCCGGCGAACGATCCGCCGGCGACCGAAACTTTGACATCTACAGGATTGGCGGGATCCTTGTTGATGAGCAGGATGCCGAGACTGCCATCCCGACGATGGGCGGCGTGCGCGGCGACGATCGGGTTGTTGGAGATGGTGCTGACGAACATGTCTCCCGGATCGTGGGCGACGATATGCAGCATCTGGGTGCCGTAGAAGGCCGGGCCGGGGACGCCATCGCCGTTGAAGAAATAGCCGTCGTGGAGTTCGCTCCAATCGGTGTTGACGGTGCCCGCTTCGATGAGCGACGCGAAGGCATCGGCGGCGAACAGGCCATCGGCGAGCGGGTTGGGCACCTTGGCCCAGTGGATCGGCGCCATCTGGGTGACGGCGACGCGGGGTTCGTGGCCGGCGGGGCAGAACTTGCGTTCCGCGTAGAGTGTCTCCGAGAGGAACTGGTTGATCTGCTCCTCCGGCGCCTTGAGCGTGGCCGCATCGTCGCGGGTCTGGTAGTTGGGGCCGCCGCGAAAATCCGGATGCCAGACGTAGGAGACGAAGTTGAGGTTGGCGCAGGCCGCCTTCAGCACCTCTGGATTCCAGTCCTGGCCCCAGTTGGAGTCGATGGGCGCGAGATTGAGCGTGGCGCCGATCCAGACATTCGGGTCGACGTCCTTCATCGCCTTGGCGTAGTCGTTCAGGCGCTGACCGTAGAAGCCGGGGGAGAGGTTTGGATTCTTGCGGCGCTTTTCGTTGTCGTTCTCCGAGGCGGGATACGGTGTGTGCAGGTCTTCCTCGGACTTGTGGTCGCCCCCGTAATAGCCGTTGTTGTAGACCTCCGAGCCTATCTGCCAGAGCTTGATGGCGAGCGGCTTGGGATGATTTGCGCGCAGACCGTTCAGCCCGTCATCCTGGGCGAGCGGAGCCTGCGCGCGCAGACCGGCCCAGTATCCGACGGTCTTCCAGTCCTGTCCGGTGGAGTCCTTGCCGATGACCTTCGGGTTGTCAGGGTCGCCGTTCATGTAGGCGACCCACGCTGCCGCTTCGGCGGGCTCGCCGCCGCCGGTGCCGGCGGTGTTGGAGCCGTAGTTCACGACGAGCAGCGCGGTACCGGTCTTGTCGATGTCGGGAACCATGTGCGCCATGTTGCTCTCGCTGGGGTAGGAGTGATCCTGCTTGGCGAGGTTCATGTACTTGGTGCCGCCACCGGTCGACCAGTGGTAGAGATCGGCATAGGAGCCATAGCCGCCGGGAAACTCGATGGTGTACATGCCGGCGACATGCATGTAGGCGGGGACCTTGGGATTGATGGTCGCGGTGTCGTAGACGTTGGTGTAGACGCCCATGGCTGGGGCGGTCATGGGGTTAATCGTCTTTTCGACGGCGATCTGAACGTTGACGACGGTCTGGGCGGATGCCGCGTACACCATGAGCAAAATCCCTGCCGCGGTGGCGGCAGGGACCTGGGAGAGGGCATTTTTCAGGCTTCGTGTCGAGCCCATGTGGGTTGTCCTTTTCGGCGCGTGGTGCGGTTGCTGGTGGATGGCGGCGGAGCCTGGTTGAGCATCCGCCGCCGGTTCTTACAGTTAGAAGTTGTATTTGAGGGAGATCTCGGAGACGCGGCGGCCGAACTTGAACTGCGCCGATCCGAAGGTGGGGTTGGGAGCCAGGCCCTGCGGGCTAAAGCCGAAGAAGTTGAGGCTCTGCTCCTCGGGGAACTTCGACGAGAAGCTATTGTTGGCGCGGTTGATTGCGTTGAAGGCGGAGAACTGCAGTTGGATGTCCTGCTTATCCTTCAACTGGATGCCCTTGCTGATGCGGGCATCGAGGTCGAAGTAGCCGGGGGCGTGGATGTACGGCAGCTCCGCCGGACCGTTTACCCCGAACTGAGGCAGGGCGAAGCAGTTGGGGTTCAGGTACTGGTGGGCGGACCGGTTGACCGCACTGCGGGGATCGCAGGTGACCGCGGGTTGCAGCACCACGTCGGTGGTTCCAAGGTAGGTGACGTCGCTGATGCCGTAGTTTGTGTAGCGGGTATCGGGAGTGCCCGGGGGGTTGGTGATGTTTCCGCCCAGACCCAGGTTCGAGCCGAGCACGCGCTGGATGTCCGGTCCGCTCTGAAGGTAAACGATGCCGGTGACATCGTATCCGCTGAGCGCACCGCGAACAAAGCGATTTCCGTAGCGGAACTTGCCGGTGTCGTAGGCAAACGTTCCGTTGAGGAGGTCCGAGCGATCGTTGGCGAGGGGACCGTAGTTGGGCCGGATGTTGGTGGAGTCGATCACGTTCCCCGTGCCGTAGGAACCGAAGACGCCGAGGTTCTTGGACCAGGTGTAGTTAGCGGTATAGAGGAACCGTCCCTGGGTCTTGCGCACCGTGATCTGCAGACCGTTGTAGTTCGAGTAAAGGGCATGGCGGATGACGTTGACCTGCGAGTAGTAGGGGAACGGGCGATAATCTCCTGAGACGTCGTCGCCGACGATATCGCTGGGATCAAGCACCACGCCCGTGTGCGGATCCGGCTTGTAGAAGGAGCCGATGGGGAGTGCGTTGATGTTCTCGAGGTCGCCGGGTGCGCCCTGTTCCCACTGCGTGAGCAGGTTCTTGGACTGACTGCCCTGGTAGCTGACCTCGAAGAGGGTGGTCGGGCTGAGCTGCTGCGAGACGGTGAAGTTGTAGTTGTAGGTGAGCGGCTGCTGGGTATCGCCCTGCTGCAGGCCAAAGGCGGTATTGAGGACGCCGGTGCCATTGGCACCGGTTGGATTGCCCTGGGCCGCGTTATTTCCGTGGGTCAGGTTGTAGACGTCGCGCAGACCGATGCCGCCGCCGCCCACGTAGGACTGCGCCTGACCTTCAGAGGTCGCCTCCGCCTGGCTGACATCGTTCCAGGAGTCGTGCGAGCGATAGGCGCCGAAGCCTCCCCGGAAGAAGGTCTTGCCGTCGCCGTAGAGATCGTAGGCGATACCGAAGCGCGGGGAGTAAAAGGCGAAGACGGAACCCGCACCCGAGGTGGGCACGGTGTGATCCACCGCGTGCCACTTGAATCCGGGGCTGGCGAGTCCAGGGACGTTGACATTGGTGACTACACCGGAGACGCCGGTGTAGCTGAGCGGGGCCTCGATGACTGGCGTCGTCTGCGCCGAGTAGAGGGCGGGATCCCAGACGGCGAGACCGAGCCCGTGCGTATCCTTCCACGGGCCCTCGTGACCGATGCGCAGGCCATAGTCGAGCGTCAGCTTCTTGTTGACCTTCCAGGAATCGCTTGCGTAGGTGTCCACGTCCCAGTAGTACAGGTTGCTGTTGGTCTGGAAGTTGTACTGGTTGAAGGCTGAGATGAGGCCGAGTTCAAAGCTGGCCAGGTAGTTTCCCTGGGTGTTGAGCTGGTGCCCATTCGGCTCGGAGATGCTGCCGGCGGCATTGTTGGGTCCGTCGTAATAGTTCTGCACTTGACCCTGCGAGACGTTGTTCAGGTTGGTCTCGTTGATGTCGGTGCGCTCAATGTAGACGCCGAACTTGAAGGTGTGAGTCTTGAGCACCTTGGTGACGTTGTCGCCGCCATTGGGCACGAACTTGTGCTGGAAGACCGGTGAGGAGAAGTCGGGGAAGATGCCCAGCGGCAGACCGTCGTAGCCGTAGTCGTCGAGCTGCGGATATTGGTTGGTCGGATAGATGCCCTGATAGGGGTAGCCGATGGTGCTGGAGAGGGTGGCGTTATAGTTTCCGCTGCGAACGGTGCCGTAGTTGTAGTTGACCCCGGCGAAGAACTCGTTGGTCAGCGTGGGCCGGATGACCTGGGTGTAGTTGATGGAAGCCGTATGGGCGAAGTCGTTGGAGACGGCGCCGCCGGGGGTGTCGATTTCGCCGAACGGATCCTGCGGCGAGTAGTAGACCTGCTGCGGGTTACGCCCGTCGCTGTGCTGGAAGCTGTAGACCAGATACAGCTTGCGATTGTCGTTGAAGGCGTAGTCGGTGCGTACGCGTCCCTGGTAGGAGTCCGCGTTGGTGAGGTTGGTGGCGCGGTAGTTGAAGAAGCTGGCCTGGGTTCCGGCCGAGGTGCCATAGAGGCGGGTGAAGGTCTTCGAGTTGGGGAGGGGAAAGACGTGGGTGATCAGGGCCATGGTGCCTGGGTCAAGCTGGCTGGCAGCCAGTTGACCGTTCACGATGCCGGTTCCACCGGTTCCGGCCGGCGTCATGGAGTTTCCGCTCATGTACGGGTAGGCTCCGCCGGGGATGCCGCAGATGTTCTGGTAGAGCTGGAGCAGACCGGTTGGGCTGCAGTTGGCCCCGGTGGCGCCGCCCGCACCCTGCAGCGGATCGTTGCCGCCAAAGAAGTTGGTCAGAGAGGCTTCGCTGAAGTCGGCGTTCTGTCCGCTGGAGGCGCAGGTGAAGTTGGCATTGGTCGCGCCCATGCCGCGCATGGCGCAGGTGGGAACCAGCGCGTCGATGGTGGCCGATTGTGCGGTTCCGTAGGCGTAGGTGTTGCGCTGGACGTAATCCTCGCCACCGAGAAAGAAGGTCCAGCGCTTGTTGTGATTGAAGTCGGTGCCGGGAATCCTGACCGGGCCGCCGAAGTTCGCGCCGGGATAGATGTAGTGATCGGCGGGCTTGGCGTCGCCGTCATACTTAGAGAACCAGTCCTGGGAGTTCAACTGGTAGGTGCGGCCATAGACGTACACCTCGCCGTGATAGTCCGATCCGCCTGACTTTCCGACGGCGTTGATGACGATGGGACCCTTGGCGGAGTCGGCGCCGAAGTTGGAGGTCTGCACCTTCACTTCGGCCACGTTATCCATGTTGATCACCTGGTCGGTGCCGCCGCCGTTGCCGGGGTCGGTGATGTTGACGCCGTCCGAGATGATCTGCACGCCTTCGGAGGTGACTCCGTTGGCGGTATAGTTCTGCGTCTGGCCGCCGACCGTATCCTGGTTGGGACCAAGATTGTCCGCGTTGTAGCCTTGCGCGGTCATGGTGAAGCCGGGCAGCGTCTTGATGAGTTCGGTGACGTCCCGGCCTTCGACCGGCAGGCGCTTGATGTCCTCGGCGGTGATCAGCGTGCTCTTGGCGCCTTCGGGGTCGATCAGGTTGCTGGTGGAGTTGACGGTGATGACGGTCTCGACGGTGCCGATGGCGAGCTTGATATCCGTGAGGTTGCGCTTGTCGGCCGGGTGCAGGATGATGTTGCGCTGCACGTAAGCGCTGAAACCCTGCAGCTTGACTTCGACCTGGTAGGTTCCGGCGGGTACCGCGGCGAAGCTGAAGAATCCGGCGGAATCGCTCCTGGTCTCCCGAACGTCTTTGGAGGCTTCGTTGGTCAGGGTGACCCGAGCGCCCGGAACGATGGCACCGGTGGGATCGTTGACCGTGCCGGAGAGATTCGCGGAGATGGTCTGCGCGTGCACCGGGCTGCCGCCCAGGGCGAAGCCGAGCAGCATCAAGAGAACAAATGCGGCAGTCGACTTGAGGCCGAGCAGTCTACGGAAAGCGAGCGGCTGGAACGAAGGGAGAATGGACATCTGGGAGAACTCCGTGTGCTGAAGGGGTTGGGTCTGGGCGGTGAAGCGTTCGCAGCGCTGCATCGAATCGTTCCGGTGAATGCCCCGGTGAATGCCCCGGTGATCAATCCGGTGATCGGTCCGGTCATTGCCGAGGTGGATTGGGGTCGAGCTATCCATGGTCGTCTGTCTCATCTGTCTCTTATCTCTTCGAAGGGCCTTGTCTCTGATAAGCCCGGGGAGCGATGCCGGCGCGGCAGCGCTCCCCGGCTGCGACGTTCCTAGTTGACCGTCAACTGGATGGGGATCGACACAGCCGGTGGCGGGTTGACGACGTCCGGAGGCCCGCTGGGCGGAGGATTCGGATTCACCACCGTGACGGTGGCGGAGAGGGTGATGGTCGAGGTGCCTTTAGGCGTCAGGTAGCTCGCCGTACTGCTGTTGCCGCATCCGCTCAGGGCGACGGCGCCGCCGGTGAGCAGGACGAAGGCGATGAAGCTCAGCAGCCGCATGACCGAGAAGCCTGCGATCGTCTTCGCTCCGGCTCGCCTGGCCAGACCGAACAGGAGTCCCGGCAGCAGCAGGCAGAGGGTGATGCAGGCTGCCAGCGCCGGACGTCCGGGCAGGTTGGCGGAGGCGCCCATGCCGGCCGGCACTGCGATCACCGGAGGCTGGTTGATGACGACTGAGAACAGGACGGGTGCGTTATTGGTCGGCGAGACCTGCGCGTAGGCTGGCGAGAACGAGCAGGCGGAGTAAGCCGGCAGCCCGGTGCAGGAGAAGTCGACCGCTCCGGTATAGCCGGCGATAGAATTGATGCTGAGCGTGATGGGCGCACCATCTCCGAGTAACGTATTCGCGCTGGGCACCATGGCGATGGTGGGGTTGGCGATCAACAGGGGCACCGGCGTGGTGGAGGAAGAGCCGGTGTAGTTGACGTCGCCGCTGTAGGTTGCGGTGACCTCATACTGTCCCAGCGCGAGCGTGGAGATGGTCAGCGTCGCCTGGCCGAAGCTGACCTTGTTGGCGGATGCAGCCTGCACCGGTGCGGTGCCGAGCACAGTCGTTCCGTTGTAGAACGTCACCGTTCCGGTGGGGGTTCCGGACGCCGCCGGGGTTACAGTTGCGATCAGGCTGACCGCCTGTCCCGGGTTCGCCGCGGTCGGGTTCACGTCCGGCGCGTTGATGGCGAGGGTGGTGGTGGTGGTGGACTGTCCGAGCGTAACCGTCAACGGCGAAGACGTGGTGTAGGAGTAGAAGTAGTCGCCGCTGTAACTGGCGGTGATCGTGTGAGCTCCACCCGTCAGGCCGGTGAGCGTGATGGAGGCGGTGCCGTTGCTGTTGAGGTTGACCGGGGGCTGCGCCTGGTTATCGACCACGAAGGTCACGGTTCCGGTGGGCGCAGAGGCAGCCTGCGATGCGGGTACCAGGGTTGCCGTCACCGTAACCGGCTGCGGATAGGTGGGGGTGCCGCTCGAGGTGACGGCCAGCGTGAGTGTGGACTTGATCAGCACCGGGGTTCCGACGCCGCTCAGGTCGATGCTCGCGGCGTTGGGCGCGGTCGAGGCCAGGGTCAGCATGTCGACCAGCGTGCCGTAGCTCTGCGGCGTGAAGTTGGCGGCGACGGTGCAGGATTCGCCGGTCGTCAGCGTGGCCCCGGCCGCGCAGGTCGACGAGCTCTGGATGGCGAAGCTGGAGGTTGCGCCCGACTGGGTGTAGTAGGGCGTCGAGAGGCTGAAGCTGGCGGTTCCGCCGTTGGAGATGGAGGCGGCGGTGGTGTTGCTGGTGTCGCCCACGGTCAGGTTGCCGAAGGTCAGCAGACCGGTGGAACGGTTGTCGGTCGCGACCGCCGCGTCGGTGGTGTCGGCCACGTAGAGGTTGCCGAGGTTGTCGCTGGCGATGGCTGCCGGCAGCTTGACCACACTCGCGAGCGTGGTCTTGAAGTTGGGATTGATGCTGCCGCTGATATAGGGCAGACGGGTGATGGTGGCTTTGCCGCTATCGACCGCGTAGACGTTGCCCGCGGGATCGACGGTCACGCCCGAGGGGGTGGTCAGGCCGGAGAGCACGGAAGCCTGGGACGAGATGTCCAGGCCCACCTGCACGATGGAACCGGTGCCGGCGTCGGCGACATAGACGTTGGTATTGGTGTTATCCACCGCGACCGCGACTGGAGTCGTCCAGCCGCTTCCGATGGTGGTGATCAAGCTTCCCAGCGGTTGGCTGCCCGAGCTCGCGAGCCGCAGCACACGGGCGTTGCCGCTATCGGCGACGTATAGATCGCCGTAGAAATCGAACGACAAGCCGGAGGGTCCGCTGAGGCCTGTCAGCAGTGTGCTCTGGGTTCCGTAGGTTGCGGTTGCAGGGTCGAACGGCACTTCCACAATCTGGGCGTTGCCGGTGTCGGCCACGTAGAGGTTGCCGGTGCCATCCACGGCTACTGCCGAGGGCGACTTGAAGCCGGTGGCGATGGCCGTGGTGGTGGTCGAGCCGGTGCTGGTCTTGTAGATGGAGCCGGTGGAGCTGTCGGCCACGTAGACATTGCCGGCATTATCGGTCGCTACCGCAGACGGGGCGGTGAAGCCGCTGCCATCCGTGGCGGTGGTGCCGGGGTCGGTGTTGAGCGTGGCCGCGGTACCGTTGCCGCTCAAGGTCGCGGTGCCGAGGATGTTCTGGTTGTTATCGTAGGCGATCAACTGGCCGAGCTGATTGCCGGCTGCGGTGGGGGTGTAGGTCACGTTGACGCTGCAGTTGGACCCAACCGTCTGGGCGCCGGTGGTGCAGGTCATGGACGCCACGGCGAACGGCCCGGTCGCCTGAATGGGTCCGAGCGTCACCGCGGAGTTGAAGAAGAGGTGAATGGTCTGGGTTCCGGTGGTCGCCCCGGTTGGGTTGCTGCCAAACGCTATGTGTCCGACATTGACCTGGCTGTAGGAGTTGGGATAGGTGCCGCCGTCATAAGTCAGATCGCCATAGCCATCGATGGCGACGCCGTTCTGCCCATAGGGGCTCTGATCGGTCTTCAAGGCGTTGTTGACGATCGAGAAGCTGTTCAGGTTGTAGGCACCGTTGACGTAGGGGAACTCGATGATGTTCTGCGCGCCGGTCTGGGTGACGAAGATGTTGCCGTTGGCGTCGGCCGAGACCCCATTCGGTCCGTTCATGTTGGGTGCGGTGGTTCCGGCGGCGTAGGTTCCATCCCCATTCGCCTTGAAGAAGTAGAGCGATCCGTAGTTGGTGACGAAGACGTCGCCGGCGGGACTGACGGCGATCTCGGAGAAGGCGTCGTTGCCGAGGGTCGTCGAGATCAGGTTGAAGTTGCCGGTCTTGGCCGAAACCTGGATCAGCACGTCGACGCCACCATAGTCGCCGCCGCCGGTGTACTTATCCAGCAGATACAGGTTGCCGGCGGCATCGAGTGCGAGATCGCCGGTCTGCACGTAGTAGCCGAGGTTGCCGGGGTAGCTGAGCGGCACCTTGCAGGTGGTGGTCTGGGTGGCGGGCACGGGAAAGGCGCTGCAGTTGCCTATGCTGGCGTAGACGATGCCGGTTGGATAGCCTCCATTGACGAACGGGATGTAGACGACCTGCGCGTCGCCGGTATCGGCGACGTAGACGTTTCCCGACTTGTCGACGTACACGCCCTGACCGCCGTAGGGCTGGCTCATGCCGGTAAGCAGCGCGACCAGGTTGCCGCCGCCGTTGATCGGCAGTTCTCCGACCGAATTGGAGCCATTCTGATTGATCCCAAAGAAAACGTCGCCGCGGCTGTTCGCGGCGAGGTGGGCGGCGGTGCCACCGTACCCGTTCACTCCGCCGCCATCATGAGCCTGCGAGAAGACGATGGCCGGAGTTTGCGCTGTGGCCGTCAGGGCGGCGCCGAAGGCGATGAAACTGGAGGTGAGGAGGGCGAACAGCGTCGAGGCGAGCGAGGTCCGAGTGCGGCTTACAGCTTTGCTTCTGTACATTTCTGCGGCTCCCAAAAAACCTGAAAACAAGACATCGTCTGAAGCACCAGCGCCGGATGACCGATCTGGTTGCGGTCTGCCCGGTCGCTTTGTCCGCCGGGACGCGCACGGTCCCGCGGAGAGGAATCTTCGGTCGGGGAAGACGGTAATGATTGCCATGAAGGGTTGTCAAGGAATATTTAAAGCGGTTTAACAAGGCACCGGAAGCCTCTCGTTCGGTTTCGTCGACGCTTGCTTTTGGCACGCTCTTGAGGATAGATTTGGGCGGGATGAGCCGCCTCAAGACCATGCGTCCATCCCATCCAGCGTATTCCGGCGCCGGCACTGAACGGGAGTGAAGATGATACGACGAGCACCCAGGCGAGCACCGGGACCGAACGCCCCTGCAGGAGCCTGCCTGATGGTAGCGCTGGCACTGCAATGCACCGGTGCCGTGGGCCAGGCCAAACCGCCCTCGCACGTGCACAGCATCGCTGCCGCAGGCGCACTCGGGTACGCCAGGAAGCCGGCAACTGGAACCGTCGATCCCACAAGACTTCACCAGGAGATCGCCGGATTTGGCGCGTCAGAGGCCTATTACCAGGGGTTTCTCGCCAAGCATCCGCACCGCGCGGAGATATATGACGCGCTGTTCGGACCTGTCAACGGCCTGCACACGGACTTCCTGCGGCTGCAGAACAGCTTTCGTTATGCCACGAATCTGGACTTCGTAGCCGACACCCTGGACATCGTGAAGCAGGCGAACGCCCTGCGCTCGAACCCGATGACGATCATCATGGCGTCGTGGTCGCCGCCCGCGCAGCTGAAATCGAATGGCAGCGAAAAGAACGGTGGAACGCTGATCAAGAAGAACGGCAAGTATGACTATGCTGATTTCGCACAGTACTGGCAGGACTCGGTCAAGGTTTATCGTGCGCTGGGCATCGACCCCACCTATGTGAGCATCCAGAACGAACCGGATCAGACCACCGAGTATGAAAGCTGTCGCTTCAACCCCAGCGAGGCGGTCTTCCGTGGCATGGCGTGGGCCGGCTATGCGGAGGCGCTCGACGCGGTGTACAAGGCTTTTCAGAGCCTGCCAAACCCACCGCATCTGCTGGGGCCCGAGACCATCGGAATCGGCGATCCAAACTTCGCCGCATTTGTCCCCGCGCTGAACGCAAAGGAAATCAATGCGGTCGAGCACCACCTCTATACCGGCGGGGATAAAGCCGACTCCGACACTTATATTCCGGCGCTGAAGATGGCAAAGAATGAGACACCGGGCATGCTTCGCTTCCAGACCGAATACTACACAGCGAGCGGCTTTCAGACTGCGCTCATGATCGAGGATAGCCTGGTGGAGGAAGAAGTCAATATGTACCTCTACTGGCCGTATGCGTGGCCCAGCAAGGATGGCGGCGGCACGCTGCTGGCGATCGAAGATCCATCCGATCCGAGTAAGTGGACCTCGAAAGATGGCTGGAGTTACACCGATGGCTACTATGCGATGAAGCATTTCTCGTACTTCATCCACGCGGGCTACCACCGGGTCGATGCCGACAGCAGTAACGGCGATATCAGGCTGTCGGCTTATCTCAGCCCGAAGCATGACAAGCTGGTGGTCGTCGCGATCAATAAGTCGGCGAAGGATGAGAATGCAGTGCGACTCAAGCTTGGGGACTTCGAAAGGAGAACAGCTTCGGTCGTCTATCGCAGCACCTTCCCCAATACCGCCGAGCACTTTCAGAAGCTCGGCGCGCTCGGTCCGGATGACGTGATCGAGCTTCCCCCGCAATCGGTAGCTACAGTGGAAATCACGAAGTGAGGATGATGCAGAAAGATCGTTTCCGGGCAATGGCAGTGGGCTTGGCAGTGTTAGGTGCGGGATGCTTTGGCGGGCGGGCAAAGGTGGTGGCGCAGGCTCCGGCTCCCCGCGTGATCTCGGGCGATCTGGCCAAGGTAAAGGGGCCGCGCGACATGGCGTGGCAGATGTGTGTCGGTTCCGGACATGCGGGTTTGATGCTGAGCGATGCCAACCAGGCCCAGCTAGCCGAGGTCGAGCGCGAAGTTGGATTCCGGTACATCCGCTTTCACGGCTTGCTGACCGACGACATGCACGTCTACTCCGTGAAGGACGGCGTCGCGACGTATGACTTCACCAGGATCGACCTGCTCTACGACAAGCTGCTGAGGCTTGGCATCAAGCCACTGGTGGAACTCGGCTTTATGCCCAAAGACCTGGCCAGCGGCACGCAGGAAACCTTTTATTGGCACGCCAATGTCACTCCACCCAGGGATATGGCCAAGTGGACGGCGCTGATTGAGGCACTTACCCGGCACCTGCAATCGCGGTACGGCGAGGCCGAAGTCAAGACGTGGTACTTCGAGGTTTGGAACGAGCCAAACTACCCTGGATTCTGGCCGAACGCGAACCAGGCGGCTTACTTCAGCCTGTATGACGCGACCTCGGCCGCCATCAAGCGCGTCAACCCGGCGTTCCGGGTCGGAGGGCCGGCTACCGCGGGAGCGGGCTGGGTGCCGGAGTTCATTGCCCACACCCAGCAGTCTCATGTTCCGGTTGATTTTGTGTCGACCCACACCTATGCGGTCAGCTCCGGGTTTCTGGACGTGGACGGCAAGGCGGACCTGGTGCTTTCCAGGTCGCCGGACGCGATCTCAGGCGACGTCAAGAGAGTGCATGAGCAGATTGCAGCTTCCGCGCGGCCCGAGCTTCTGCTGTTCATGACGGAGTGGAGCGCGAGTTACTCCTCGCGCGACCCGGTGCATGACTCCTATACCAGCGCTGCCTTCATCTTGGATAAGCTGAAGCAGACTGAAAGCGACGCCCGGGCGATGAGTTACTGGACCTACTCCGACCTTTTCGAGGAGAACGGCCCGCCTCCGGCTGCATTTCATGGCGGCTTTGGCTTGCTAACCCGCGATGATCTACCCAAGGCAGCGTACTTCTCCTACAAATACCTGGATGAGTTAGGCGACGTGGAACTCGTCAACCGGGATCCGGCTTCCTGGCTGACGACCAAAGGCAGGAATGTGGAGGCGCTCCTATGGGACTTTACTTCGCTGAAGCAGGACGAGGGCAACAAGGGGTTCTACCGCAGGCTGCATCCCGCAGCGGAGGCGGCGCCCGTCGATCTGCGGCTGCGCGGACTTGCTCCAGGCCGGTACGTCCTGAAGGTGTATCGCACCGGATACCGCAAGAACGATGCCTACTCAACCTACATCGACATGGGCTTGCCAACGAATCTTTCGCCCGGCCAGAAGCAGCAACTGCAAGCCCTGGTGAAGGATGAGCCGGAGTCGACGACCGACGTGACGGTGAGTGCCGATGGCTCATTTGAGCGCACCATTTCCATGCGTCAGAACGACGTCGTTTTCGTATCGCTCGGCAGGCAATGAGGACCACGCCGGCGCCGGGGATGGAGCCGTCCTTCGCCTGACTCACACGCCGACTTGTGGAGTGACCATGTCTCTAGGATTTCGCTTTCGCATGTGCCAGCAGCGGCTCCCCGCCGCAACGTTTCTGTTTCTATGCCTTGCGTTGGCAGGACTCATCTTAGGATGCGGAGTCAATGGCGGCGGAACTCCTGCACCCTCACCCCTGCCGCCGGCCATCACCACGAGCAGCCTGGCGCCGGGGATGGTTGGGGTCGCCTACACGGCTTCACTCGAGGCGAGCGGAGGCACCGCACCGTACACCTTTGCGGTCACCTCCGGCACGTTGCCGGCGGGCCTCGCGCTGGCCAGCGATGGCCAGTTCAGCGGCACGCCCACCACGGCGGGCGAGCCCAATCTGGGCTTCACCGTGACCGATGCGGCCGGGCTGCATGCGGCGGCCACGCTCACGCTGGTCATCTCCCCGGCAGTGCTCGACATCACCACAACAGCGCTGCCGGCGGATGCCCTGAACACCGCGTACAGCCAGACTCTTGCAGTGACCGGAGGGACCGCGCCTTACACCTTCTCGGTCGCGAGCGGCACTCTCCCGCCGGGTGTGACGCTATCGTCCAGCGGTGTGCTGGCTGGTACGCCTACAGCCGCAGGTGCGTTCGTCTTCACCGTCACGGTTGCCGACTCAAGCGCTCCGATGATGACCGGATCGGCGGCACTGACTCTGAACGTATACACCGCGACCGTGCAGGTGAATCCGTCGGCTGTGGTTACAACGGTTCCTGCGACTGCCTACGGGTTACATACGTCGGTCTACGATTCGGCGCTGGCGGACGTGACCGGACTGCCGGCGGTGCTGGCGACCGATGGAATCGCGATGCTGCGCTATCCTGGCGGGCTTTATTCCGACAATTACCATTGGGCGCAGTACACGGTGACGCCGTTCTTTGCGCCGGCTGCGCCCGCGTGCGGAAAGGTCCAGAACGGCTTTCTGGCTGGCAACACCGATTTCGGCAGCTTCGTGAAGACGCTGCAAGCGACCGCGACGCAGGCCATCATCACCATCAACTACGGCACCAGCGTGGCCGATGCAACGGCCTCGAAGACGACGGGGAGCTACGGCATCGACGACTGCTCCGAGCCCAACACCAGCGGGCAGCCGCAGGAGGCGGCTGCCTGGGTGGCGTATGCCAACGGCAGCGCCTCGAGCACGCAGGCGATTGGCGTGGACGCGGCAGGGTTCGACTGGAAGACGGTGGGCTTCTGGGCTTCGCTGCGCGGGGCGACGCCGCTGGCGACCGACGACGGCTATAACTTCCTGCGCATCGGGCAGACGACGCCGCTTGGCGTCAAGTACTGGGAGCTCGGCAACGAGCTTTTCTACAACGGCTATTCCGACAACGTGAACTCGGAGACGGATCTGCATGCGCCGTATCTTTATCCCGATGGCGACAGCGGCGCCTTCAGCTCCCGCATCGGGGTCGCGCCGCTTTCGCCAACGGCTTACGGGACCAATGTGATTCCGTTCATCCACGCGATGAAGGCGGTCGATCCAACCATCCAGCTAGGGCTGGTGCTGAGCTCGCCGAACGTCGATCCTACTCCGGCGTCGTGGAACCCGGCGGCGATCCAGGCGGTGTGCGCCGGGGCCAGCTTCGACTTTGGAATCTTCCACTATTATCCGGGCACATTCCAGGGTTCGACGGCGGGGCAGTTGCTGAGCCTGCCGCAGTCAGACCTGCCCAGCCTCGTCTCCGGCGCGCAGACGCAGATTGCAAAGTACTGCCCGGGCACGAGCACGCCGGTGCAATTTTTTGTCACCGAAACAGGGCCGAATCCGAGCCTGGCGACGGGTACGCCGGCCGAGGTGCTTGGGCTGTTTTCGGCGAACGTGTATCTGGCGGCCTTCAGCGCCGGCGCCGGCAACGTCGACTGGCTGGAGATGCACAACAATACGGGCTTCTTGACGTACGCCAACTCCACCGAGACACCGGGGCCGGCGTTCTACGGCATCGAGCTGGCGCATCTGCTGGCGGAGCCGCGCGACGAGCTGGTCGCGGCCACGGCGTCCGGTTCGAAGCTGGTGGCGTATGCCTCGGCGAAGGCGAACGGGCACCATGGCGTGTTGCTGATCAACGCGGACGCGGCGAGTCCGGCCACGGTGCTGGTGACGGTTTCGGGCGCGAGCCTGAGCGGGATGGCGACTGAATACAGGTATGGGGTGGGTTCGACACCGACGGAGGCGGCGCTCGGCACGACCAGCTTCTCGGTCTCCGGGAACAGCTTTGTGGTCACGGTGCCGGCGTACACGGCGACGACGGTTGTGTTTCCTTGAGGGTTTGCACGGGTCTGGCACCCACCCCCCGCGTTTGTTACCTATATTCTTCAGAAGACAAGAGTTAGCTTTGGTTCAAGGACGGTTCGAGAGGCTGCATGTGGGTGCACCATTCGTGGTGCACCCACTTTTTAAGGAGCAAGTGCGTGCTGGCATGGTCGACGAAACCAGAAGGTGGATTTCCGATTCAGAGGTGAGCTTCCGTTGACGCCGGCGTCGGAGCTTTCCAGGCTCAGCCTATGACAAGACCCTATGCAGTGGCAGGGACGAACTACTCAGGTCCGCTCTTCGCCTCGTAAATCCGACAAAGACGAGGTACGCTCTACCCATGAATGGCTTCCGGTGGATGTGGTTTCTCGGGTTGCTGGCTTGCTGCGGGAGCGGTCTCGCCCAGGGAATCTTGATTCCGGCGTCGTGGAATGCGGTCCAGGGAGCCCCGTTCACGCTGACGGTGGAGACACATTGGGACCGGATCAGCGGAGAGGGTCCAAGGCAGGGCATACAGCGAATCCTGCGCGACTCGGCAGGCAGGCAGCGCTACGAGGCGCCGATGCTTGACGGTGCGCCGAGATCCTCGACGGTGGGGATCTACGACGTGGTTGCAGGCAAGTACATCAAGCTGGATATGGATGCGAAGACGGCAGAGGTAGCACCGATGAGCCTGGGGCGGGCTGTAGTTCTTGATGTTTCGACCGCCACTTCGCTGCCGCCGTCCATCGCGGAGGACGGTCAGACGCTGCTCGGAACCAGGGAGATCGCGGGCCTGGAGGCGTGGGGGCAAAGGACGGTGAAGACGACGACGCGCCGGGATGGCACGGCCGTTGTGCAGGATCGCGAGCTTTGGACCTCCACGCATTACCGCATGGGGGTGATGCAGATACTGCGAAGTGACAAGGGAAAGATGACGCAGACTGTGGCCAGCTTCTCGAGCGCCGAACCCGACCCGACTCTTTTCCGGATTCCAGCGGATTTTGCAGTCAGCGACGCTCCTCCACCACCACCGCCTGCGCCGGGAACGGTGCGCATCGGCGGGAAGGTCTCGGCGCCGGTCGTGCTGAAAGCCGGCCAGGCGGAGTTCTCCGAGTGGGCTCGCCAGGCCAAGGTCAATGGAGATGTGCTGGTGCACCTGATCGTGGACGAGCAGGGTATGCCGCGGGATGTGAAGGTTGTGCGGGGGATCGGAATGGGCCTCGATGAGAAGGCCGTCTATGCGGTGAAGCAGTACAGGTTCAAGCCGGCGATGCGGGACGGGGCGCCGGTGAAGGTCGAGATGCAGATCGACATAGTGTTTCAAGTCTTCGGCACGCCGTAGAGAAAATTCCCGCGTGCTGAGGAGTCGAAGAGCGAACGAGTGCCGTCCTGCTTGCCAAAAAGCGGCGTTGAGCGCGAGGGCTCCTTCTAGACCGCAGGATATGAGCCACGGTGCCTCCACGCGTGGAGCGCTGGTGCGGGGCTGCCGCTAATCGACCCATGAGCTGACCGATTCGGGGTTGGGAGCGGCGCAAGCTCCTCGAAGGAGCGAACGACTACTCTGTGACGGGACGGGTCGGTGGCCTGGCGGCGGCGCGTTCAGCGGCGGCTGCGACGGGCTGATGCAGTTGGTCGTAGAGGCTGGCTAGCTGTTGGTGGGGTTCGAGCCAGCGCGGATCGGTGGCCAGTGCCTGTTTGAAATCGGCGATCGCGAGCTCCGGCTGGCCGGAGCTCGCGTGGGCGACCCCGGACTGGTAGAGCGCAATGGCGGCTTGAGGGTGCAACCGGCGTACGTGGTCGAGGAGCGGCTGGGCGTCGGCGGCTTTCTTTTGCTGGGCAAGGAGCGCTGCCAGAGAGAGGTTGGCGTCGAGATCGTCGGGGTTGAGCTGGAGCGCATCGCGGAAGGCGCGTTCGGCGGCGAAGGGATCTTTCGTACGTTCGCGGGCGATGCCGAGGAGGGTGTCGGCGCCGGCCAGCTCGGGATTGAGGCGGTGCGCGGATTCGAGGTCGCGCCGGGCCTGCTCGGGCTCGTTGACCTGGAGCAGGCAGGAGCCGGCCAGGAGGTAGGCGTCGGCGCTGTCGGTAGACTGCGCGTAGCGTTCCAGGATGATGGCACCGCGGTGAAACTGGCCTGAGCGGAGCAGGGCGAGGCCATAGATGTGGGCGAAGGGAAGGTCCTGCTCGGCGAGGGTGGCGCGGGGTTCGAGGACGAGAAGCGCGGCGGCGGGATCGTTGAGGCGGAGGTCGGTGTCGGCGAGGTTGGTGGCGGCCTCGGTATTCCGCGGCTGGGCGTCGAGGGCGGATTGGAAGTTCTGCCGGGCGGCGGGAAGGTCGCCCTTCTGGAGGAAGGCGAGACCGAGGTCGAAGAGGACGTTGGTTCTTTCCCGTTTTGGGGCGAGCGGATCGGCGGCTTCGAATTGCTGGATGGCGGCGTCGTACTCCTGGTGCAGGGCGAGGGCTGCGCCAAGGTCGACGCGTGCCTCGTACGAGCGGGGGCGGAGTTGGACGAGCGCGCGGAAGTCCCGGATCGCGGCGGGGAGGTCATTTGCCTGCTGCGCGGCGAGGCCATCCTGAAGCAGCTGATCGGGGTTCTGCTTCTGGGCCGCGAGAGACGATGCGGAGAGAGCAAGCGTCAGCAGGAGATTGATCCGCATGGCTGGAGGATAGAGCACGCTTGAGCGTTCTGGCAGCGCACGAAAGACGTAGGCGGGAACGGCAGCCCAAAGCGGAACCTGGTGGAGTCTCGTTTCGGGCTGGCGATCTTGTGGAATGGCTGGAGAGCGTGTGCTCATCCTGAAGAGCCCCGGGCTGGCTGCTTCACATGCGCTTCGCCGGGCTGGGGGCGGTTTCCGTCTCCTTCTCTGTGCTCGCGATGTTGAAGCCGCTGAGAACAATTGCCGGGCGCTGGTCGCGGGTGTCGGCGTGGTTGAGCTCGGTGGTGATGGACGCGGACTCGCCGGGCATAAGGGTGATGTAGTTGTCGCTGTAGATGGCGGGCAGGATGCGGTCGCCGGCGCGCGCGCGAACGGCTTTCAGGCGAACCATCAGGGCGGGAGTCCTGGTGGGGTTGGTCAGGTGCGTGGTGAGGAACCAGACATCCTGCTTGCGGACGGCGGTGGTGGCGGCGATGAGCTTGACCCTGGGGAGTTCGCGAATGGCGCGGAGATTGCCTTCTTCGAGGCCGCGCAGGTAGAGGTTGGTGGACAACTTGGTGTCGCCGCGGGAGAGCGTGAGACGCAGAAAATGGACGGGCGTGAGCGTGGCGGGGTAAGCGATCTTGATGGCGGGGGCGACGCTGTCTTCGACGCTCGAGACGGGGGCGGACTGTCTGGCCTGGGATACGCCGTTCAGATCGAAGATTTCCATGGTGGCGGTGAGGCCGGGCTGGTTGCCGGCGCTGAGGTTCACGACTTCAACGAAGCCGGTCAATCGGTTCCACTGGATGTGCAGGGGCTCGGAGGCTTTCTTGCAGCCGAAGTAGGCGGCGGTGGGTTCGAGGTAGAAGTCGTAGGTCTGCCAGACGAACGAAGGCCAGCAGGGATGCGACATCCAGAGCAGGATGCCCATGCGCTCGCGGCTGCCAGCTTCAAAGATGGCGCGATAGCCTTCGTAGTTGACGAACTGGGCGAGGGTGATCCACTCCTCACCGGTCGCGGCGCCCCCGTAGGTTTCATCGATGATCGACCGGAAGGATGCGCCGCCCTGGGCGCCGTGGAGGCAGAAGTCGTGCAGGCCCCAGTCCAGCCCCTGCGGCCAGAGGGCTGCGGGCGGCATCATCATCTGGACCGACTCGATGGGGGGGATATTGGGCATGCCGATCTCGGAGTGGAGCTTGGTGTCGGCATGTTCGAAGTACGACGACGGCGGCAGGGCGCGGTAAGGTCCGTGGCCGCTCACCGGACCATCGGCTGAGGAGCCGATGTAGTGAATGCCGGGATGTAGCTCGGCCAGAAGGGCGCGCAAGCCGGTTTCGAGCGGCGGCGGCGGGAACCACTCGTTGCGTCCGACATAGAGGCCGATGGAGGCATGGGTGCGGATGCGCAGGATGAGGTCGCGGGCGTTGCCGAGGAAGAGTGGGTTGTCTTTGGGGATGGGGCCGTCCCACGGGTTGGCGAGCCAGAAGTCCTGCCAGACGACGAGGCCGTGGCGGTCGCAGGCCTCGTAGAAGGCGTCGTCGGGAATCTGGCCGACCCAGTTGCGGATCATGGTGAAGTTCATTTCGCGGTGGTAGCGGACGGCGGCGTCGTACTCGCGGGCGCGGTAGCGCAGCATGGATTCTGCGAAGCCCCAGTTGCCGCCGCGCGCGATGAACCGGCGTCCGTTGATGAACAGGCGAAGGTTGCCACCATCTTCGCTGGCGGTCATCTGGCGGATGCCATGGTGGAAGGATTTCGAGTCGGAGAGGAGCTTGCCCTGCATGAACCAGACTTCGACTTTGTAGAGATGCGGGTCGCCGTAGCCGACAGGCCACCAGAGCTGCGGGTCGGTGAGCTGGAAGGGATCGAACGAGACGCGCTGGGCCCCGGGCTGGAGGCTGAATGGCTGCTGCAGTTGACGTTCGCCGAAGTTGGCGTGGAGCGTTCCCTCGACGGGCTGAGAGGAGTGATTGATGAGGTCGACGGCGATGGTGATGGTCGAGGCGGGATTGTTCGGTTGGGGGAGGGTCGAGGTGACGAAGGAGTTTTCGACGGTGATGGCGTTGGTGGAATCGAGGACGATGTCGCCCCAGATGCCGGAGTTGCGGCCGCGGATGGTCGGAATCCAATCCCACCCGATGGACGCGTGGAAGGTGGGGTTGTCGGCACCGAGCGCGCCGCCGTTAACGCCGGGCGAGTCGTAGGTCTTCTGCTTGCAGGAGCCGGGCGTGTCGTTCTTGAGGATGCGAACAGCCAGGGTGTTTTCGGTGTTGGGCTTTAGTTGAGAGGTCACGTTGAAGCGGGCGCGCGTGAAGCCGCCGGCGATCTCGCCGATGCGGGCGCCGTTCAAGAAGACCTCGGCCTTCCAGTCGATGCCGTCGAAGTGGAGCCAGCGGAGTGCGTTGTCGGCGGCGGCAGGTGGAGTGAAGCTGGTGCGATACCAGAAGTCCGAGTAGAAGAAGGAGTCGGAGAGGTAAAGCTGATTCTGGCCGAAGTTGGGGTCGGGGATGGCGCCGGCGTTGAGGTAGGAGGTGAGGATGGTGCCGGGAACGGTGGCGGGAAGCCATTCCGCGTCGTCGAAACCGGGCTGTGAGAGGGTATGCCCGTCGCCGTGGACCTGGCTGGCGCGCTGCAGCCGCCAGTGTTGTCCGGCGAGGTTGAGGCGGTTATCAGGCGTGGGCGCGGGCAGGGCCATGGGTTTGGGGACCGGGCCGCCGCGGCCGAAGACTTCGAGTTCGGAGAGGATATAGCCGTCGGGCGAGGTGGGCCGCGTCATGAGCACGCGGACGTGGCGGCCATGGGCAGGCGGCGCGAAGTGGAGATCGTCCACGCTTGAAGACGCTGCGGGCAGCGGGCGCAGGGTGTGCCAGCTTTCGCCGTCGTTGGAGGTCTGGATGGCGCCCTCGGCGGCGCGTGCGATCCAGTGCAGGGTGATGCGGTCGAAGGTGCAGAGGGCGCCAAGATCGACGGCGACCCACTCCTCGTCCAGGCCCGCGCTGCGCCACGCGGAGGTGAAACTGTAAGGGCCGCCGGCCTCGATGCGCCGGGCACCGTGGTAGAACTCCATCTGGCCGAGCCGCCAGCTGATGCCGGGGTCGTCGGCCGGGACGCCGGCCAGGATCAGCTCGACACGATAGAAGCGGCTGCGGCAGCTTCTGACCAGTGGGATGGAAGGGTAAAAAAGATGGCTGCCACGGTTCAGATCAGGCGGGAAGGTGATGGTTCCGTCGATCGGCTCAGGTCCGGTGACGGTGCCGACCTGCTCCCAGGTGTAAGCGTCATCGGAGGCGGAGAGGGTGAACGTGACGCGATCCGGCGTGTAGAAGTTGGAGAGGACAGCGAAGATGGCGATGCGATCGATCTCCGGTGCGTCAACTCCGCCGCCCAGCTGCAGCCAGGCCGAGGCGCGGCCGCCGGTGAGGCTGAGCGAGGCCGCGGGCCAGTGATCGACCAGCAGCTCTCGCTCCTCCTTGGCCAGGATGCCCTGGGTGCTGGTGTAGCCGGCGATCCAGCGCGGAGGCGTGGTGTCGATGATGCCGTCGGTGACCAGCTGCGCGGTCAGGTTGTAGTCGTAGCTGCTGGAATGGGACGCGGGCCGGTGCAGCGCGAGATTGCGGTAAGTGGTGCTATCGGTCACAAAAGTGGGGCCAAAATAAGCCTCGGCCGCGCCGGGATAGACGCCGATGCCGCGGGTGAACGGAGTCTCGGGCGCCAGCGCTGGCGCGGATTCGAGATCAACGCCCAATGGGGCTGCGAACGCGGGGATGCCGGGCACTGCGGCGCTGGCGCCGGCAATCAGGGAGGTCTTGAGGAAGGTGCGCCTTGAGCTGGGCATGAGGTTCCGTTCTGGAGATGGGAGACGTTCGTGGACAGCTTAGAACAGTGGAGGGTGCTTCGTCGCGCGACGGGTCGGCCGGGGATCAGGTCACATCGCACGCTTAGGTCGTGCCGGGGCGCAGTTTTGATGAAATACATAGGCTTTCGGCGACGAGTTGTCCTCTCCGAGGAGGATTAAGCCGTCCATGAGTCCGTTGTCGTCACGCAGCCCGTTGTCGTCACGCGGTCCGTTGTTGTCACGCAGTCTAAGGTTGTCACGCAGTCCGATGTCGTCATGCAGTCCGATGTTGTCGCGCAGCCTAAGCTGAGGGGTCAATGGTCAACGCTCCGCGCAAAGATTCCGGGAACAAGCAGAGTATTCACGCGCTGGAGGCGACGAACTTCTTTCTGGCTGACGTACAGACTTGCCTTGGACCCTTTCTCGCGGCTTATCTGGCCGGAGCGGGCTGGGGGCCCGGGCGCGTAGGGGTTGCGCTCACCCTCGGCGGCATCATCACGGTTGCGGTGCAGACACCGGCGGGCGCCATCGTCGATCAGCTCCGATCGAAGAGGTCGATTCTGGTGCTTGCCTCCGCCGTCCTGGCGGTGGGCGCTCTTCTACTCAGTATCTCGGCAGCACCCTGGGCGGTATACACCTCGCAGGTGCTTGTCGGAGCAGCCGGGCCATTCCTCGGGCCAACGCTGGCCGCAGTCACGATGGGCGTGGTCGGGGTGACGATCTTCGATCGTCAATTTGGCAAGAACCAATCTTTCAACTCGGCTGGCAACGTGGCTTGCGCGCTTCTGATTGCGGGCATGAGTCATCTCTTCGGAGACCGGGCAATCTTCATCACCGCAGCGCTCTTGACCATCCCCACTGTTCTCTCCATCCGCGCCATTCGAAGTGAGGAAATTGACTACGACCTTGCACGCGGTGGAGCACGCAAGGCTGACGGTAAGGAAGTCGCGGTCCGCGCGCCGGCGATGAAGACCCTGTCACGGGACCGGGTTCTCCTGGCCTTTCTGGCATGTGCCTTTCTGTTCCACTTTGCCAACGCGGCCATGCTGCCTCAGCTTGGCGAGATGCTTTCGCACGGTACGCGGTCCACGGCAGCTCCGTTCATGTCGGCGTGCATTATCGTCACACAAGTCGTGATCATGTTGTCGGCGACGGCCATAGGACGGTTTGCCAACGTGCATGGTCGAAAGCCATTGTTGCTGCTCGGTTTCGGGGTGCTTCCAATCCGCGCCCTTCTTTACACTCTCACCTGCAACACAGAGTGCCTGATCGCTATCCAAGTACTGGACGGTCTCGCAAACGCCATTTTCGGCGTCGTTTCGATCCTCGTCGTAGCAGACCGAACACGCGCAACGGGCCGTTTCAACCTCGTTCAGGGCAGCCTGGCTACCGCGGTAGGACTCGGAGCGGCACTTAGCACAACGTTTGGCGGAAAGCTGATTCAACACTTCAGCTATCGCACCTCCTTCCGGTCCCTGGGAGCAATCGCCCTGGCGGCATTTGTCTTGTTATGGGCAGCCGTTCCGGAGACTCTGAGGAGCGCGAGCGGGCCGGACAAAGAAATAGCAGTGGCAGCGTAAGTTTTCTGGAGCATTCAGCATGACCTCTCTCGCACCGAAGGCACCTTTCCGGCCCCACCCACCCGATCAGGCTGGGGTGCTCAGCTGGGTTCACCTCGGCGATCTGCACATGACCAAACCGGGCGAGCAAAACGACCTCGACTTGCAGGCGATCGTGGAGAAGATCAACAAGGCCTTCGCGGACTCCATCGGATTCGTGTTTCTGCCCGGAGATGTGGCCGATGACGGAAGCCGCGCGGCCTATGCGGTCGTTCGTGCGTCACTCGACCGATTGCAGGCTCCATGGTGCGCCATCCTTGGCGATCATGACGTGCACGAGAAGAGTTTCGAAAACTTTCTTGGCGCCATGTCGGAGCGCACGTACTACGCCTTCACGACGGGCGACACCCGGTTCGTGGCAATGAACGCGTTCGACCGACCTGACCCTCCATCCTTTACCGTGTTCGACGAGCAGCTGCGCTGGGCCGAGAGCGAGTTGCAGAAGGCTTCCGAGAGACAACAGGCCAAGGTGCTTCTGCTGCACTGCTATCCAAGCGACTTGAAGGTGGGCGGGGAGGTGGTCAGCCGCCTCATCCGCCAGTACGACGTTCGTCTGGTCGACATGGGCCACACCCACTACAACGAGATCTCGAACGATGGCCATACCATCTACACCGCGACCCGCTCGACCGGACAGATCGAGGAAGGTCCGGTCGGGTTCTCCGTGACCAACCTTGACGGCGATGCTGTAAGTTGGCGTTTCGTCGAGCCCAATGCTCCTTTGTCCGTCATCATCACCAGCCCGGCGGATGATCGGCTTACCCCGGATGGCGCAACCGCGTCGCCCGCCGAACTGACCGTGCGGGTAAAGGTTTGGAGCGAAACGCCGGTGACCACTGTAGAAGCATCGCTGGGGCGCTGTTCTGCGAGTCTTGCCCGGATACCCGGAAGCAACGTCTGGCAGGGAAGACTGAACACGAACGAACTTGCCGAAGGAGTGCATTCGCTTCGTGCCATCGCCCGCACCGTCGACGGAGTGTCCGCTGAAGATGAAATTCGATTCAGGGCCGGGGCAAGGCCCTGCTTGAAGCGGATGATCCGCGATCAGGATAACCAGATTGGGGCGTGGCCGGAGCATGGGCTTCTCGGTACGCAACTCGGACCAAACAAGAATGGAAGGAAGTGGTGATGATCGCACCCATCCTGCTGCCTTCGATCGTCGGCCTGTCCATCCTCCTCATGCTCATTCGACCGCGCGGCATCCCTGAGGTTTGGTGGATCGGGGGAGGTGCGTTGCTGCTGGTTGCACTCCGCCTCGTTCCTGTGGCCCTGGCGGGGAAAGCTGTTGCGGAGGGCAGCGACGTATACCTGTTCTTGATCGGGATGATGCTCCTCTCCGAACTTGCCCGGGAACAGGGTGTGTTCGAGTGGGTCTCCTCGGTCGCGGTACGAGGTGCAAAGGGTTCCTGCTCGAGACTGTTCGCCCTGATCTACGGGGTGGGGACGCTGGTCACCATCTTCATGTCCAATGACGCGACTGCTGTTGTGCTGACGCCCGCGATCCTGACCGCGGTTCGCAAGGCGAAGGTTGAGCCACTCCCTTACTTGTTCGTCTGCGCCTTGATTGCGAACGCCGCGTCGTTCGTCCTGCCAATCTCCAACCCCGCCAACCTGGTCGTCTTCCATACCGGGATGCCGCCTCTCGGGCAGTGGCTGGTCTCGTTCGGGGTTCCCTCGGTCCTGTCGATCGCCGCTACGTTCGCGGTCATGCGGTTTCACTTTCGCGAGGAGCTCTGCAGATCGATCGACGTGAAGGTTGAAGACGCGGAGTTGAGCGGAAATGGCAAGCTGGTTCTGGCAGGACTGGCGGTCATGATCGGCGTCCTGCTCACCGCATCTGCGCTGAAGAAAGACCTCGGACTTCCGACGTGCTTTGCAGCGCTCGTCATCACCGCTGTCGTTTCGGTGAAGGCGAAGCAGAGCCCGTGGAACCTTGCAAAAGAGATCAGCTGGAGCACCCTCCTGCTGGTAGCAGGGCTGTTCATCCTGGTCGACGCGGTCGAAAGCCAGGGCGCGCTCAAGCTGACGCAGGCGTGGCTGGCGTGGGCGCAGCGGCTGGCGCCCGCGGCCGGCGCCCTGGTTACAGGATTCGCGGTCGGCGCCGGCAACAACCTCGTCAACAATCTTCCTTTAGGGCTGATCGCCGGGGGAACGATCCAGGCCGCGCATATCCAGGGCCTGATCGCCAACGCCGT
>CAJCHN010000132.1 GCA_903970285.1 Rhodanobacteraceae bacterium
GGGGGGGGAGCTGAAGGTGAGGCTGGGGGTGAGGCTGGGGGTGATGGGCTTCCGGGCGGCGGGGCTGCCGAGTTTCTGGTGCACCTGGGGATGACGGGGCGGCTGCTGGTTTCGGCTCCGGAGGTTGCGCTGCCGGCGCATACGCATGCGGTGCTTTCTCTGAGCGGCGGGAATGAGCTTCGATTCGTGGATGCGCGGCGGTTTGGCCGGTTGTCGGTTCGAGCGGGTCATGAGAAGCCCTATCACGGTCCGGGCCTGGAGCCGCTGACGGTGGGCGAGGATGAGTTTGTGGCGCTGTTCCGGGGGCGGAAGACGCCGATCAAGGCAGCGCTGCTGAACCAGTCCCTGCTGCATGGGGTGGGGAATATCTATGCCGATGAGAGCTTATTCCGGGCGGGCATCCGGCCGCGGCGGCAGGCGGGGCGGCTGACGCGGAGGGAGTTGCTGCGGCTGCGCGAGGGGCTGCGCACGGTGCTGCGGCATGCGATCGAGCTGGGCGGGTCTTCGGTGTCGGACTACGTGGACGCGGATGGGGTGCGGGGGTTCTTCCAACTGGAGCACCGGGTGTATCTGCGGACGGGAGAGCCTTGCCGGGTGTGCGGGACACCGATCAGAAAGGTGACGGTGGGCGGGCGGAGCACGCATTACTGCGGGGTGTGCCAGCGTTGAGGTAGCTGCGGGACTTTACCCGGTTCCGCGGTCCTTACGGGCTCTGGGGATGGATCGAAGGCGGGCTGGCATGATTTACCTTGAGAGGCATCTTCGTTAAGAGGGATGGCCGCTTGAGACGTTGGCTGGTGGGATTGGCGCTGGGGCTGTTGTTGGGGCCTGGTATGGGGCTTGATGGCCAGGACGCGGGTTCCGCCGGGGTTGCTCCGGCCGGCGCGGGTTCGAATGCTGCGGCAAAGAAAAGCTGTGCGGTGAAGCTGGCACCTCCGTCGGAGGCGGAGTTGGCGTTATCGCGCAGGGAGTATGCGGCGGCGCTGAATTTGTACGGGCAGATGGCGGCGACGGCTGCGGATGAGAGCCGGGCGGGCGTGATCCGCGTGCTGATCGAGCAGAACAAGGTGGACGATGCACTGGAGAAGGCGGAGGCCTGGGCGCAGGCGGAACCGGCGAGCGCCGCGGCCGAAGAGGCGCTGGGCGAAGCGCAGTATCGCGTGGCATCGGTGAGCACGGCGCTGCACACCGAGCAGCAGGTGCTGCGGGTGGACTTCTGCAACGCGCGGGCGCACCTGATGGTGGGAACGATCGCCGACCTGGTGGGCGACCATGCCAAGGCGCGGGATTACTACACGACCGCACATCAGCTTGCGCCCAATGATCCGGAGATACGCTTCGCCTGGATTGGCACGCTGCCGCGGGCGCGGCGGATGGAGGAGGAAGCCGCGCTCCTCAAAGAGAAGAATCTGCTGGATCCCCAGCAAAGAGAGAGATTGCAGGACGGCCTGGATCATGCGAAGAACTTCAAGCCGGACGACTGCACGTTGGTGACGCCGGTGGAGCGCGCGACGATTCCGATCCGGGAGATGATGGACGGTCCGCAGATTGCGGGTCCTGCGGGACTGGATGTGGAGTTCAACGGCAAGCGGCGGCGGCTGGAGATCGATACGGGGGCAAGCGGAATCTTTCTTTCCCGGGAGTCTGCGGCCGGGCTCCACCTGGTGCATGAGCAGGAGACGCACTCGTCCGGCGTGGGCGATAAGGGCGAAGTTGCGACGGCGCTGGCACATGTGGCGAGCATCCAGGTGGGCGGGCTGGAGTTCCGGAACTGCGTCGTGGAAGTGATGGAGAAGAAGCAGGCGCCGTATGACCGGTCGGACCTGATTGGAGCGGACTTCTTCTCGCGATACCTGGTGACGCTGGATTTTCCAGCGATGGAGATGAGGCTGGATCCGCTGCCCAAGCGTCCGGAGCCGGAAGCGGCTGCTGCTGCGGCGGCGGGGAAAGCCGTCGCTGCGGACGCTGGCGACGGGGAAGAGAGCCTGCACGACCGGTATCTTGCGCCGGAGATGAGGAACTGGACGAAGGTGTTCCGGGCGGATCACCAGATGCTGATACCGGTGAGCATCGGCGGGACGAAGGACCGGCTCTTCCTGGTGGATACGGGAGCGTTTGCGACGACGATCACGCCAGCGGCGGCACGCGAGGTGACGAAGGTGACGAAGGATAGCGATATGAAGATCCAAGGGATTTCGGGCAAGGTGGATGAGGTGTACGCGACGCACAGGATGACGGTGAAGTTCGCGCAGGTGACGCTCCGGGTGGGGCGCATGCACTCGTTCGACACGACGAACGTGTCGCACGGCACGGGAGTGGAGGTGTCGGGCTTTCTGGGCGAGCCGGTGTTATATCGGGGGGCGCTGCGCATCGACTACCGGGATAACCTGATCAAGTTCGACTATGAGGAGTTGAAAGATCCGCAGCTGTATCCGAATCTGCTGCACTATCGAAGCGAATGAGGACGGTGGCGGCGACGGGACTCTGGCGGGTGCGATGGCTTTAGGGATCCGATGCTGCGGATCGACTGGCGGGGACGATCTGGTGAAGGTCGATGATGACGAGAGAAGGATCGGGTGCGGTAGGCTGGAAGAGAGACGAAGATGGGACAGGAGAAGCAGCTTGCCATTCCGAGGGCGGCGGCGCAGGATGCGCAGTCGTTCGAACTGCTGCGGGTGTGGGTGGCGCAGCAGGCGCAACAGATTACGCTGCGGGCAGGCGTGTGGAAGGATCCTGCAGCCTGGGGTGTGATGCTTGCGGATCTGGCGCGCAACATCGTAACCGTGCACGCCGAAGCCGACGAAGATCTGGATGCGGAGGCGTTTGTGGCCGCGCTGCTGCAGGGCTTCGACACGGAGATTGAAAGCGTGCTCGAAGAGTTTGGCGGGGACGGGGCAGACGACGGGCAGCCCGTGGAATAGACAACCCGGGGATGGCCGACCCGGCCTTCAGTGTCCCTTGTATTCGACGAAGAGTTCGGGGAACTCCGCCTGCAGCGCCTTCACCTTGGGGACGTCGCAGATCTGGATGTAGGGATTGTTGGGGTTCCTGGTGGCGTAGTCCTGGTGGTACTCCTCCGCCTTGTAGAAGCCTTTCAGCGGAGTAAGTTGGGTGACGATGGGCCGTGCATAGACGTGGGCCGCGTCGAGCTGGTGGATGTACGCCGCGGCGATGGTGCGCTGGCGGTCGCTGGTGGTGAAGATGGCCGAACGATAGCTGGTGCCGACGTCCGGCCCCTGGCGGTTGAGCTGGGTGGGATCGTGCGCGACCGAGAAGAAGAGACGCAGCAGCGTTCCGTAGGTGATCCGCGAGGGGTCGAAGACGATCTGCACCGACTCGGCGTGGCCGGTGGTCTCGGTGGTGACCTGGTCGTAGGTGGCGGTGGCGGCCGAGCCGCCGGCGTACCCGGCCTCGGTCGCGATCACACCCTTGACGCGCTGGAAGACGGACTGCGTTCCCCAGAAGCAGCCTCCGGCGAAGACGGCGATTTCGCGTCCCGGCTGCGGCGCGAGTGGATCGTCAAGTGCGGGCGCGGGAACCCGCCCGGCGGTCTGAACTGCGTTCGCGAGAGCCATGCGGCGGTACCCCGTGAACAGGATAGCCGCAAACAGCAGAGGAGCGATGAGAAGCAGAGAGCGTTGCATATCGATTTGACGCCCGCGGTGCCGCCCTGGATGGGAACCGAATATCAGATTCATCTCGCGCGGCTTGTGTCTCCGGTTCCGGAACTCCAGGCGTGAGCGTCGGAGCGTGCGATGCTGAATGGGCTGCAGGATGGGGATGGCGCATCGCAGTCATGGGAGGAATCGCGGCATGTGCGGGCGATATCTGCGGCGATCGGACAAGCAGAAGCTGGCGGAGGCGTTTCGCACGGTCAACGACCTGAGCGGGATCGTTCTGCCGGAGTGGGACTACAACGTGGCGCCGACGACGTTCCAGCCGGTGGTTCGTCTCGACCCGGAAGGCGAGCGCGAGCTGGTTCTGATGCGCTGGGGCCTGGTGCCGTGGTTTGCCAAGTCGGCTAAAGACTTCGGCTACAACACCATCAACGCGAAGGCCGAGACGCTGTCAAGCAGCCGCATGTACCAGGGTCCGCTGGAACGGCGGCGATGCCTGGTGCCGGCCGACGGGTTCTACGAGTGGAAGGTGCTGGAGACAGATCCTGTCGCAGCCGGGACGGCGCAGGGAGGGCTCTTCGGCGGGTCCAGCGACCAAGCAGCCGCGGCAAGAGGACGCCGGAGCAAGGCGGTCGTCGAAAAGCAGCCTTATGCGTTCACCCTGCGCAGCGGCGAGCCTTTCGCCTTTGCCGGTCTGTGGGAACGCTGGCGTGACCCGGCACAGAATGATGCCGCGCTCGAGACCTTCACCGTGATCACAACCGAGCCGAATGAACTGACAGCGCAGGTGCATACGCGCATGCCCGTCATCCTGGAGCCGAAGGATTACGGGGCCTGGCTGCTGGCGAGCAAGGGCGAACGTCCCCCGCTGGAGCTGCTTCGGCCGTTCCCGGCGGAGCGGATGAAGGCGCAGAAGGCCAGCCGCGACGTGGGGAACGTGCGCAACAACCGGCCGGAGTTGATCAGCCTGGAAGAGCTGGAGGCGCGGAACAGCAGCTAAGCCGGTCGTGAGTGCCCCGCCGTGCGCAAGAACCTGCGACCGGCGGGAGAGCCACGCGGGGGGGGGCCGCGCGGCTACGAGGCGACCGATCCGGATGCCGGGGTAGTCAGCCGGTCAGGCGAGATCGGTTTGATGGGCCAGCCCTGCAGCTTCGCGCCTGCGGTCGCGGACACGGTGATGTCCGGGCTCTTCCCGGTGTAGTAGAAGCGCCTGGTGTCCCCGATTCGCTGTCCGACGATCACCTC
Source organism: Rhodanobacteraceae bacterium (assembly GCA_903970285.1). GTDB lineage: Bacteria > Acidobacteriota > Terriglobia > Terriglobales > Acidobacteriaceae > Edaphobacter. The sequence continues at coordinate 4,863 of CAJCHN010000132.1, forward strand.
GATCACCGAGCCGTCGACATAGGCGTGCAGTTCCGGGGGGTCGGCAGGCTCGAGGGCGATCTCCTTGCCTGCAGCGGTGAAGGTGTGTTTCCCGGGTGAGTAGCTGAGCCGCAACAGCTCGGAATCGCCCGCGTGCAGGGCGAAGTCGAACGGCGCGCCGGGCTTGCCGGTGCAAAACACCTCGCCGCAGGCGGCCGGCAGGATCACGGTTCCGTCCTTGACGGGCAGCGTCTCGCCGCGAAGACTGGCGAACTGCGGCAGGATGGTCATGCGCAGGGTGCCATCCGCGTCCAGCCGCAGCACGCGCGGCAGGCTCATCAGCCCGGACCAGCCGGCGGCGCGCATCGCGTCGTCGGAGCGACGTTCCTGGATCCAGCCCCACAGGATGCGCTGGCCATGGGCGTCAAGCTGGGTCTTGGGCGCGTAGAAGGCGTCGAGATCGAGCAGACCGGTCTTCTGCGGATGAAAGATCATGGCCTCGGGATCGAGATGCCCCGACTGCCAGTAGACCTTGCCGAGGGTGGAGTAGATGAGCACGTGTCCGCCATCGAGCGGAAAGAACTCCGGGCACTCCCACATTTCGCCGTCGTCGCAGGGATTGGACGTGTGCACGCCGTTCCACTTGCCGCTGGTGAGCTCGTGCAGATACTCCCACTGCTTCAGGTCTTTCGACCGATAGAGCAGCACGCAGCCGCCGCTGCGGGCCACGCCCGAACCCACCGTCAGGTAGTACCAGCCGCCCTGCTTCCACGCGGAAGGGTCGCGGAAGCCGGTGATATCGAGGCCGGCGGGGGGCGCGGGGATGACCGGATCCGGATCCTTGGTCCAATGCACCAGCTCGGGGTCTTCGGACCAGGCCAGGCACTGCGTCTCCTGGATGTTGTTGGCGCCGTCGCGGATGGTCGCCTTGTCGGAGCCGCTCTTCTGCGTTCCGGTGTAGACGGCGTAGACCCGCTTGCCGACGGCGATGGCCGAACCGGAGAAGCAGCCGAAGGAGTCGGGGCTGCCGGGGGTAGGCGTCATGGCGACCGGCAGGTGCGTCCAGTGGATCATGTCGGGCGAGATGGCGTGGTTCCAGCTCATATCCCCCCACACCGCTGCCAGCGGGTTGTACTGGAAGAACATGTGGTAATGGCCGTTGAAGTAGATAGGGCCGTTGGGATCGTTCATCCAGTTCCTGGCCGGCAGCAGGTGGAACTGCGGGCGCATGGGGTCGGCGGCAAGTTGAGATTCGGGCACGGCGTTCTGCTGGCCATGGAGTTCCTGGCCGCTCAGCTTCCAGGGCAGAAGCGATACGGCGGCGCAGGCGGCCGCGGAGGCAAGAAATTCACGGCGTGTGGCGGAGGTGGTGATGGGCTTGTTCACAGCAGATTTTCCCTCGGTTGAAGAGCTGAAGATGGGATGCGCAGCGGCCTGTCTCTAGGCTGGCACAGCGCAGGGCTAGGTGGTAAGCCGATCGGGAGAGATCGCCGCGACGGAGGCGACCTGGAGGCTGCGGAGCGATGCTGCCGGGCCCTCCCAGGCGAGTGAGACCCGGGCCAAGTGGTCCGGCAACTCGTAGTTCCGCGTAGTGAGTACGTTGCGCTGGTCGACAAAGATTTCCAGCACCGAGCCATCGATCCAGAGATCGAGCTGCGAGATTCCGCCGGCGCCGGGTTGGAGCGGAACCGATACGCTGGCGGCGGTCACGACATCCTTCCCGCGGTCATCCTTCCCGCAGGCCAGATCGAGGAGCGGCCTGGACTGACTGGGGCCTTCAAGCACCAGGCGCAGCGTGCAGGCGGCACCGGTCTGGACTCCGGCCGTGATGCGTCCAGCGCGGCTGGGAAGAGTGAGCAGCTTCAGCCGGTCCGCCAGCGCCTGGCTGTCGTGGGTGGGCTTCAGGGTGCGCGGGTTGACCAGCAGCGCATCGAGCTCCGCGGCCGGACGCTGCTGCAGAGTGCCGTCCGGATGCACGCCGAGCACGCGTGGCAGCGACATGCAGCCGGCCCAGCCGGCGTCCCTGGTGGCCTCGCGCGAGCGCGACTCCTGCACCCAGCCCCACAGCACCCGTCGCCCGTCCGGACACGCCATGCTGCGGGGCGCGTAGTAGTTGCCGTAGTCCAGCTTGCCGCGCAGTTCGGACTTGAATTTGAGCGCCTCGCGGTCGAAGGTTCCGACCTCCCAGAAGGTCTTGTACTCGGTGGAGTAAAGCAGCACATGCTTTTCGCCCGAGGCAAAGAAGTCGGGGCACTCCCACATCTCGGCGCTGCCTACGGGATTCGAGACCGCCTGCCCGTTCCACGTGCCTTCCGCGAGGGTGTGGACGTATTCGAACGTTCGCGCATCCTTCGAGCGAAACAGCAGCAGCGCGCCGCCGACCCCGTTGAAGCCCGAGCCCACGCCGACATACCAGGTGTCGCCATCCTTCCAGCCGAACGGATCGCGGAAGCCGGTCACCTTCATGCCCGCGGGGGGACCGTCGATGACCGGCTTCGGCAGCTTGGTGAAGCTGCGCAGGTCCTTGTCGGAGGAGACCGCGATGCACTGCACCTCGCGCAGACCTTCGTTGCGGATGGTCTCCTGCTCGCGCGGAACCTTGCTGACCCCGGTGTAGATGATGGTGCCGTCATCGCCGGTGCCGGGCAGCACGCCGCCGGTAAACGTGCCATAGGAATCGTAGCCCCCGGCGGTAGGCGTGAGCGCGATGGGCATGTGCTGCCAATGCACCAGGTCGGGGCTGATGGCGTGCTGCCAGCCGCGGCCGCCGAAGCTGCCATGAAAGAACGCGTGGTATTTGCCGTCGAAGAAGCGCGGCGCGCAAGGATCGCCCAGGAAGCCGGCCTGCGGCAGCAGGTGGAATGCCGGTCGCAGCGGATCGGCGGCGAGCCGCTTCTGGGTCTCCTCGACGGTTTCGGTACTTTGTGCGGAGGCGGAGAGGGTCGAGGGCAGGCAGGCGCCTAATCCCAGGCCGGCTGCGGCGGTAAGGAAGTTGCGGCGGGTCGGGGAGGGGTGGTTCAGCAAGTCGTCCAACAGTCTTTCTCCGTCTGGGGTGCTTCCTGGTTCAAAAGGTTCAAGTTGCGGCGCCACTTCGCAGGGCTCTAGGCGCCACTTCGCGGGCTCTATACGCTGGGCAGCATGCTCTGCGCCGTGCCCCGGGTGGTGCCGTCGTGAGGAGCGGCGGACAGTTGCTGCGCCACCAGCGCCTGGCACTCGGCGATGGTCCACTGCGGCGTTGCGCCGGAGCGGCTGGCGACCAGCGCGCCCAGCCCATTGGCGAAGGCTGCTCTTTCCTTCAGCGTCCAGGGCTGCGAAAGTGCATGCACAAAGCCAGCGGCGAAGGCGTCTCCGGCGCCGACCGTATCCGCCACCTTAATCGCAAAGCCGGGAAACGTCTCCAGCCTGCCTTCGGTGAAGATGGCGCAGCCCTTGCTGCCGAGCGTGACGCAGATCATGCCGATGTCGTGCCTTGCCGCCCAGTGGCGGCAGAAGTCTTCGAGCGAAAAGCTCTCCTCCGGCCACTCCAGCCCGAACAGAAGCTCCGCCTCCTCATCGTTCAGCTTCAGCACGTTCGCCAACGCCGAGAGATGCTCGACCAGGGGCAGACTCCAGTGGCCGGTGCGCAGATTCATGTCGTAGAAGACGCGCAGCTTCGGATTGTTGCGAACGATATCGAGCAACAGCTCCAGCGTGGACTCGTTGGTCATGGCGAGGGTTCCGAAGTAAAGCCATTCCGCCCCCAGCGCCGCGAGCCGCGCCGAGAGCCCGGGCGTGACGTGCACCGCATCGAAGGCGGACGGACGCGGAATGACGAACGTCGCATGCCGCTGGTGATCGAGCGTGACCACGGCCGTGCCGGTGGCGCGGTCAGGCACCTGCTCGACGAACTCGAGCGAAAGATTCAGCTCCGCCATGCGATCGAGCGTGCGCCGGCCGCGGTCATCCGTGCCCACGCCGGTGACGAGCGCCACGGTGTGACCCAGCCGCTGCAGGGACGCGGAAAAGTTCAGGGGTGCGCCGCCAAGCAGTTCCTGGTCGTCGAAGATGTCCCACAGGACCTCGCCTAAACTGATGATCTGCATAACCACGACCCTTCCTTCCAAGAGATCGGTTCTACGTTCCCGCGTCCGAAGCTGTGCCGCCTCCGGCCTTCACTGCATAGCCCGACTTCCCGGCCCCGACTCCTGGCCCCCGACTTCCCGGCCCCGACTTCCCGGCCCAGCTGTCGCCGCTCGCGACTTGCGTGCTTCCTGCCCCTGGAGCAGCTTAACCGGGGCGAAATTGCAGCCGACAACGACCAAGGCTGCCGACGGATCAACGCTGACCACAACCGTCGCGTGGCAGGCGCCCTGAGAACCGGGCTCACCCCGGCGTAGTTGTCATAGAAAGACGCGTTGACAACACCAAAGCTGTCAGTCCTCAACCCTTTACAAGTTGCAGACACATGCTAACACCGCATGATCGATTCTGGCGCCAGCAAAGGTTGTACAGCGAAACTAAGTACATGCCTCCGGAACCGCCACGATCACCTGCGAAAAGTACACCACAAAGATGCGAGAGGGAAAGCTGTGCCCGGGCCTGCAACTCCGCCAGGCGAATGCCCGGCGAATATAATGCTGGCGTGGACGCGCCGCCGCAATCCGACCGCTTCGGCTTCCTGCACATCGATCTGAACAGCTTTTTCGCGTCGGTCGAGCAGCAACTCCACCCGGAATATCGCGGCCGGCCGGTGGGCGTCTGCGGCACCATGGCCGACACCGGCGCACTCATCGCCGCCAGCTACGAGGCCAAGGCGCTCGGCATCAAGACGCTCACCAAGGTCGGCGAAGCCAAACGGATCTGTCCGGACATCATTCTCGTCAACGGCTCGCACTCGGTCTATGCCGAGTACTCGCACAGGATTGCGGCAGCTGTAGAGCATTGCTGCCCGGTGGCGCACACACCTTCGATCGACGAGATGGTCTGCGAACTCATGGGCCGCGAGCGCGAGCCACCTGCCGCGCGCCGGATCGCACTCGAAATCAAGCAGGCCATCCAGCGGGATGTCGGCGAAACCCTGCGCTGCTCCATCGGCATGGCGCCCAACCGCTACCTGGCCAAGATCGCCAGCGACATGCAGAAGCCGAACGGGCTGATCGGGCTGCTGCCGTCGCAGCTTCCCCGGGCCATCCGCCACCTTGAGCTGCGCGACCTGCCCGGGGTCGGCGCCCGGACGGAACAGCGCCTGAACCGGAAGGGCATCCGCAGCATGGACGACCTGCTTGCGCTCGATCGCCGCGCCATGCACGCGCTGTGGGATTCGGTGTGGGGCGACCGCCTCTATCACTGGCTGCGCGGGGCTGAGACCGGCGACGATGGCGCCCCGGTGCCGAGCGACATTCAGAAGTCGCTGGGCCACTCCCACGTCCTTGGCCCGGAGTTCCGTACGGACGACGGTGCCTGGAGCGTCGCGCACAAGCTGCTGCACAAGGCGGCCATGCGGCTGCGGATGGAGAAGTTCTACACCAGCCGCATGGCCGTGACCATCAAGTACGCGCTCAATCGCGAGCAGGCCGGCCGCCTCGGCGGGAAGCAACACAGCAGCGGCATCAAGCACACGGCGTGGGGTATGGAGGCGCGCTTCGCCGAGTGCCAGGACACGCTGTCGCTGCTCGACGTGCTGCGCCGGACCTGGTCCCAGCGCCCGCGCGGCCCGGAGTATGAGCGTCCCTTCTTCGTCGGCGTCACGCTGCGCGAACTCACCCCCGAGAGCGAGCACCAGGAGACGCTGTTCGGCGACCGGGACCGCCGCGGCGAGCTCTCCGCCACCATGGACAAGCTCAACCTCAAGTACGGACACACCACTCTGCATTTCGCCGGGATGCTTCCGGCGCGCGAAACCGCTCCAACCCGCATCGCCTTCACGCAGATTCCCGTCCAGTACGGCGTCGAGTTCATGTAGCGGCTCGCCTGCAGGTGACAAACGTCATCCGCGATTGCTGACAACGTCCACTGCCCTGCGCACGCGGACGGGCGGAGACTCCTTGGTACAGGCACTTGAGATCCGCAACGATCTGAACGATCCACATCAGGAGACACATCATGGTCGCCACGCTGGAGAAGACGGAAAACCTCGACGCCCACGCCGCCGCACCGGTTGCGGTGCTGGACAACGTCACCAAGAAGTACGGCGCTATCACCGCGCTCGACGGTCTTTCGCTGGCCTTGCATCCGGGCGAAATTGTCGCTTTGCTCGGCCCGAACGGCGCTGGCAAATCCACCGCCGTGCGTCTGCTCCTGGGCTTGTCCGCGCCGACGGCGGGGACCGCGCGGATCTTCGGCGGCAATCCCCGCCGGCCCGAGACCCGTACCCGCATCGGCGCCATGCTGCAGGTCGCCAGCGTGCCCAAGACGCTCAAGGTCAAGGAGCACATCGACTTATTCCGCAGCTATTTTCCGCATCCGATGCCCTTCGCTGAGATCGTCCGCATTGCCCAGCTCGAAGGCATCGAAGACCGCCTGTTCGAGAAGCTCAGCGGCGGCCAGCGCCAGCGCCTTCTGTTCGGGCTCGCGCTGTGCGGCGATCCCGAGATCGTCTTTCTCGACGAGCCTACTGTCGGGATGGACATTGAAGCCCGCCGGGGCCTGTGGACCCAGATCCGCTCGCTTGCCGCGCAGGGCAAGACGGTTCTGCTGACCACCCACTACCTCGAAGAGGCCGACGCGCTCGCCCATCGCATCGTGGTCATCAGCAAGGGCAAGGTGGTCAGCGAGGGAAGCCCGCGCGAGGTGAAAGGGCGCTTCGCCAGCCGCAAGATCAAGTGCTCCACAACGCTCTCCGCGGCGCAGGTCTGGGAGATCTCCGGTGTGATCGACGTGGAGCAGACCGGCCAGCGTATGTGCATCACTGCCGGCAACGCCGAAGCCGTCGTCCGCAGACTGCTGGCCTGGGACGCCGACCTGAGCGAACTTGAAGTTGTCAGCCCCGGCCTCGAAGACGCCTTCCTCGCGCTCACTCAGAACTGACCCGCAAGGGCACTCCGGTGAGCTTCCCGCTTTGAACTCCTGACTTTCAACTTACGAAATAAGTTCCTGGTCTAAGAACCTCAGACACATCACTTTCGCGTTTTCTGGAGACTTCGCCATGGCTACGCTCGCTGTCGCACCCCGCCCGCTTCCCTTCCGCCGCGCCTTCGCGGCCACCTTTAGACTCTTCGCCAAGGAGACGAAATACGAGTTTCTCAAGCTGTGGCGCACCAAGTCGTTTTCCCTCTCGGTCATCGGCTTTCCCGTCATGTTCTATGCGCTCTTCGGCATTGCCAATAAGTCGGTCCACGACGGTGGAGTGGACTACGCCAAGTATCTGCTTGCCGGCTACTGCTGCTTCGGCATGATCGGCGCAGCGCTGTTCGGCATCGGTGTCGGTCTGGCGTCGGAGAAAGCGGCTGGATGGCTGGAACTTAAACGGGCCAGCCCTATGCCGCCAATCGCGTACCTGGTTGCGAAGTGCATCACCGCCCAGGCATTCGGGCTGATGATCGTTGCCGTCCTCATCGTGCTCGGGCTTACGCTGGGGGGTGTGCAGCTCACCCTGGCAGAGGTCGCCATGATGGCAGGCTTGTCGCTTGCCGGAACCGTTCCGTTCGCCGCGCTGGCCTTGCTGGTCGCGCTGGTGGTCCCGGCCAACGCCGCTGCCGGCGTGGTCAACCTTATCTACCTGCCGATGTCGTTCATGGGCGGCCTCTGGATTCCGATCCACTTCCTGCCGAAATGGCTGCAGGCGATCGCTCCCGCGACGCCCACCTTCCACCTCGCGCAGTTGATGCTCACCATCTTTGGTTACCAGCAGGCGTCCAGCATCACCAGCCATCACTGGATCGGCCTCGGCGGCTTCACGCTGCTGATGCTGGGTGTCAGCTGGGCGGTCTTCCACCGCGCAGAGCAGGATGCCTGACGATCGCCCGGCTCACTGAAGCTTCGTCAAGGCAGGAGATTCGGGACGAAGCTTCAGGTTAATTCTTGAAACGGATCGCACTCAGCATTGCTCGATCGAACGGAGAAAGCCGGATATCTAACGGATAAAGCCGAACTGTCTAACGGAGAAAGCCGAACTGATGAAATTCACTGAGGAGCGTGGTCCCGCAGCCATGCTTAACCCATACCAGGAGCCGGACTTCGATCATCCAATAAGCGATCCCGGGCGCATGCAACCGCTACGTGCGGAAACCCGCCCCCTAAGTTGCACTAGCTTCAGACGCCGCAGGGGAAGACGAAGCTGGCGTCTCCGCGGCTACTCTCTTCTTCGCAGGCATGGTCCTGGCCTTCTTCTTTGCCGCTTTCCTGGTCGTGGCCTTCGTTGCTGTCCCCTTGACCGTCTTGGAGGCAGGCTTTTCATTTTTTCGTTTCGCTGCCCAACGCGCCTTCTGAGCCGCTGCAATGCGCGCCTTACCCTCAGCACTCAAGGAACGCTTCGTCGTCTTTGCCTTGAGGGGCTGATGGGCAGAACTATCATGGTGGGCTGAACCCCGGGGCCGGCCTCTCCGTTTTGCCGGTGCTTCAGCCGCACCCAGCAGTAACGTCTTAGCCTGTCGGAGCCTTTCAATTTCACTGTCGATGGTCGCGATAATTTCGGATGTCTGCATATTTCCTCCCGGCCATGATAACGCAGGGAATCAGGCCGATTCGAGAAATCCGGGGGCCATCCTACAGGCTGTACACGGGTAGTACTGAAGCCGTGTGAAGCTGCTCATCTCCTGCATTGTGGCTGCCTGAGTATGTGCTGCAATTCGAGGAGGAACTACCGCATACAGGCGTTTCCGCGTGCAAACGCAAGAGCAGAGCCCCGAGTAAACTTGTCCGCACCAACTCCCGGAGGTTGAAATGAAGCGCGAAACCGAACAGGGCTACTTCCATAAGGAGTATGAAGGCCTCTCGGCCGGTGCCCGCCGCGGAGCGAATTACATCTGGCTTCTCTATTCGATCTTCTTCTTCGTCAAGCCCGTGATGCGCCATGATCCGCGCTACTGGATCGAGAATCTGGCTGTCTTCCTGGTGTTTCTCGTCATCTACATCTGGTACGTCGAGACCAGGCGGCCGGCGATCCGGCTCCCGCTGGTCGGCCTGATCGCCTGCATGGGCTTCATCACCATCCACTGGAATGAAGGCGGCTCGTACTTTCTTATCTTTTCAGCCGCCCTGGTTCCGTTCACGGTGGGCTCCATGCGCCAGGCGATGAGCCTGCTGTTCGCCGAATCGCTGCTAACCGGCGCGGAGTGGCTGTGGCTGCGCGAGAACCCGATCAACTTCGCCATGTCCGCCGGATTCATGATGGTCGTGGGTACGGCGAACGCGTTCGTGGCCGAGCAGAAGCGGGCATCCTGCCGGCTGGCCGCTGCCCAGGAGGAGAACGCGGCCCTGGCCAAGGTCGCCGAGCGAGAGCGCATCGCGCGCGACCTGCATGACGTGCTGGGCCATACGCTGAGCGTCATCGTCCTGAAGGCGGAGCTCGCCGGACGCCTGTTGGGCCGCGACGACGAGCGCGCCGCCCGCGAGATTGCCGAGGTGGAGAAGACCGCGCGTACCGCGCTGGCCGAGGTTCGCGAAGCGATCGGCGGCTATCGCGCCAAGGGAATCCAAGCCGAGATCGATCAGGCGCGCATGACGCTCGAAGCCGCCGGCGTCGTGCTCCACACGGAGACCGTGCCACCACTGCTGAAAGCACGCGAGGAGACGGCGCTTGCGCTCGCTGTGCGCGAGGCTGTAACCAACATCGTCCGGCACGCCCAGGCGACCGAGTGCACCATGCGCTTCGCAAGCGCAGCCGACGGCTTCACCTCTCTGGAGGTGGAAGATAATGGCGCAAAGACCATCGAGCGTGAAGGCAACGGCCTGCGCGGCATGAGAGCCCGCGTGGAAGAACTCGGCGGACGCTTGCGCATTGAGCGTGCGGCGGTGCAGGGGACGCGGCTGGTGATCGAGGTGCCGGGGCTGGAGGCAAAGCCGAGTGCGTCCTGACGCGCCTGGTGCTGCGCAGGCCCGGGTGACCGGGAGGGGAAGGTTGGCATGGGAATTCGTGTCGTGCTGGCGGAAGACCAGGTGATGGTGCTGGGCGCGCTGGCTGCTCTGCTCGAACTCGAAGGCGACATCCAGGTGATCGCCAAGGCCGCCAACGGCCGCGACGCGCTGCGTGCTGCTGAAACGATGTCGCCCGATGTGCTCGTCACCGACATTGAGATGCCTGGCCTGACCGGGCTTGAGGTGGCGGCTGCCTTGAAGGCCAGCCGGCCCAGAGTGCGCACCATCATTCTGACCACCTTCGCCCGCCCCGGCTACCTGCGCCGGGCGCTGGACTCCGGCGCCCGGGCTACCTGTTGAAGGACCGTCCGTCCGCCGAGCTCGCCGATGCGGTACGCCGCGTGAACCAGGGGCTGCGCGTGGTCGACCCGGCGCTGGCCGCGCAGGCGTGGAGCGCCGAGGATGATCCGCTGACCGATCGCGAGCGCCAGATCCTGCAGCTTGCGGGGGATGGCCGGTCCAGCGGCGCCATCGCGCAGGAGCTGCGGCTGAGCGAGGGCACGGTGCGGAATTATCTGTCGGAGGCGATCACCAAGCTGGGCGCGGAGAACCGCGTGGATGCGGCGCGAATCGCCCGCGCCAAGGGCTGGCTGTAGAGAATTCCTCCGCTGTTGTCTCCCGGATCAATCGTCCGAGTGGCGTTTTCCTCGATGAAACGGCGTCACTTTCTGGGGATTTGCGCCACACCCCCAAGGAGAGATGCTGTAGCCCGTATACTGCCGTGCATGTTCGCTCCTGCAACAGCAGCTGCCGGTGCCGCGCCCGCCTCGCATGCCGAGCTGATCACAGCCGGCGCTACCGTCATCGCGGGCCTGGTGACAGCCGGAGTCGCTATCCTGGCGTACGTGCTCAGGCATCGCGACGACCTGCGAACCCAGAGCCGCAAAGACCAACTGGAGCGCGTGAATCTGCAACTGCGCAATCTGTACGGGCCGATCTTCGTCAGCGCTCACGCCGGAGACGCGGCATGGCGGGCGTTCCGCAGCCAGCACCGGCCTCCCGTGGATACACCCTACTTCGACCCTGCAGATCCTCCCTCCGAGGAGGAAGCCCGGGTCTACCGGATCTGGATCCAGGAGGTGTTTTCGCCGATCAATGCGCGGCTCGAGTCCACGGTGTTTCGCAATGGCGATCTGCTTCTGGAAGACGAGGTGCATCCGTGCCTGCTGCAGGCATGCGCGCACATCAGTGCGTACAAGCCGATCATCCGCCGCTGGCAGGAGGGCGACTTCACGGTTCACGAAGCGTTCCCGGTGTTTCCGACGGAGGATCTGCTGAGCTATCTGCGAGCCAGCTATCAGAGCCTCAAGCTGCGCCAGAAGGAACTGCTGGGCGAGTTGGACCGCAGCCGTCCCGGCCGGCTGGCCAGGCTCTGGAAGCAGATCACCGATGCCGCGCAGGATGCGGGTCCGGCCGGTGAGCCCTGAACCCGTCGTGCAGGCGATAACCGATGCCACCAATTTGGCATCCCACCGCGTGGGAGTTTGCTCATGAGACGCGTGATCGCTGCAGGTTTCATACTCGCTGCCGTGTTTGCGACCGGCTGCAAGAAGACGGACGACAGCAAGTTGAACTTCACCAACGCCATCAACACCTACTATGCGTCGCGTCCGGCGTGCCTTTGGCCCGATCCGATCAAATTCCCGGCGCAGGCGGATACGTCCGATACGTCCAAGACCTCGGGCTTCGATGCGCTCGTCGACCAGGGCCTGCTGACGCGCTCGACCGCGGAAAAGAAGGTGTTCATCGTCGCTTCGAAGCAGGTGACGAACTACGACCTCTCGGACAAGGGGCGCAGCGCCTGGACGCCGGACCAGCAGCAGCCCGGCTTCGGAAACTTCTGCTATGGCACACCGAAGGTCACGTCGATCGACAGCTACACGCCCACGGCAAGCCAGCCCGGCGCGACGACCACGGTGAACTACCACGCGGGCATCTCAGGCGCTCCGGGCTGGGCGAGCGCGCCGGAGACGGAGACAGCATTCCCGGCAGTGCAGACCATGCTTGCCGCTCCGGTGGCGGCCTCCGCAACTCTGACCGATACCAGCAGTGGATGGGCGGTGACGAGCGGGCCCGCTGGAAACGCGCACACGCCGGCGACCCCGGCGGACGGGAAGGTCGTTCAGTAGACGGTTCTTCGTGGACAGCATCGATGCCGTGCCAGCGGGAACGCCTCCACACTTCGCAAGCCGGGGCGGTCCCGCAAGCTTCCTGGTTCAGTGGGAAGTTTCAATCAGGAGTTTATCGTCGCGTCGTAAACCGTGACTGAAGAGCTACCGGCTAAGGTTCGGTTTCAACTTCAGTCCAATCAACGTCCGAAGGACCACCGAACATGCCCCGGATGGCCGTGGTGTAGTCGACCATCTTGTACTCGTGCGGCGGAGTGGAATCGGCGAGGTAGCGGACGAAGTAGTCCCAGCGCCGCCGCGTCATGTACTGGCTGGCCTCGCCGTAACCATGATGCGCATTCGGGAACAGGATCAGGTCGAAGTCCTTGTTGGCTTTGATCAAGGCGTCTACAACCAGCAGCGTGTTCACGGGCGGAACGTTGTCGTCCATGGTGCCGTGGGCGAGCAGCAGATGACCTTTCAGGTCTTTGGCGAAGTTCTGGTTGGCCTGCGTGTCGTAGTTGGTGGTTCCGTCTTTCTTGCTGACTAGGAGCCCCTGCCACTTCTCGCCCCAGTCATCCTCGTAGACGCGATTATCGTGGTTGCCGGATTCGCTGATGCCGACTTTGAAAAAGTCCGGATAATGGAACATGGCGCCCGCGGCGGCATCGCCTCCGCCCGAATGTCCGTAGATCGCAGCGCGATCAAGATCGATCCATGGATAACGTTCGGCGAGCTGCTTCATGCCGGAGACCTGATCGGGCAGCGTGTTGTCGGCCATATCGCCGTAGTACGCCTCGTGAAAGGACTTGGAGCGAAGCGGCGTGCCCATGCCGTCGATGCAGATGACGATGAAGCCGAGTTCGGCGAGCGATTGCAGGTCGCCATGCGCGGCTTCGAAGGTGCGCGCACCGCAGGAGCCGGTCTGCGGGCCGGGATAGATGTGATTGATGATCGGGTAATGGCGTGAGGTCGAGAAGTTGGTTGGCCGGAAGAGGAAGCCGTAGAGATCGGTCCGGCCATCGCGTGCCTTGACTTCGATCTGGACCGGCGGAATCCAGCCCGTTGCCTTGAGCCGGCTGATGTCCTGGCGGGCAACCTCCACGAGCACCTTGCCATGGTTGTCACGCAGCACGGTGGTCTCCGGCTGGATGGGCGTGGAAAAGGTATCGACGAAGAAGCGGTTGTCCGGCGACGGTGTCACGACGTGATCGGCGTGCTCGGGGGTCAGCAGTTCAAGGTGATCGCCGCCGAAGTCCACGCGGTAGTACATGGGAAAGTAGGGATCGTTGCCCGGTTCCCGGCCGACGCCGTAGAAGTAGAGCACGCGTTCCTTCTCGTCGACGCCGATCACCTGGGTGACGTTCCAGTCTCCCTGCGTAATCTGATTTTTCAGCTTTCCGGTAGCGATGTCGTAGAGATACAGATGTCCCCAGCCGTCGCGCTCGGAGAACCAGAGCAGTTGGTTCGAGGCCGACAGATAGCGCCAGTTGACCTTGTCGGCTCCGGACTCAAAGAATGTGGGAGCAGTCTCGGTGTACACATCGCGGACATCGCCATTCCTGGGGTCGGCCAGGCGGAACCACTCCTGCTTGTGATCGCGCGAGGTGGAGACAAAGGCCAGGGTGTTGGAGTCAGCCGACCATTGCAAGTCGTCCCACCCGCTTCCGCCGCGGCAGCTGATGTCGTCGCACAGGCTGGAGCGATGCTGGTCGGGTGGCATTTTGAGCCGGACGACTTTGGGTTTCTCCGGCTTATCGAGATTGATGACGACCCGCTCGATCATGGTGATGTCCTTGTCGCCGACCAGCGGATACTTGAGGACGGTGAGTTCCGGGTGACCTACGGTGACATTGGTGAGGTACATTTCGCCGGTCTTCCGCTGGTCCTGCTGGAAGGTGGCGATGCGCTTCGAGTCGGGCGACCAGACCAGGATGGCGGCGTCCGAGTGGGTCCAGCCGGCATTGTCGGTGGCGTAGCCGAAGTCCTTGACTCCGTCGAAGGTGAGCTGCTGCTCCCGTCCGCCGGGGAAGCGCAGCCAGAGATTCCAGTTCCGGATGAAGGCGGACTTGCTGTGATCGGGCGCGGGCACCGCCGGCTCTTTGCCGGCGTCAGTGTTCGCGGGCCCGCTGGCCGTGCAAACGCCGGCGGCGGAGAGATCGCAGGTATAGCGCTGACCATGAAAGGTGAGCATCAGGACATGGTCGCCGGCACTCAGGGACCAGGCCGAGACGGGCAGATGATAGGGGTCGAGCGGCCTGGAATCGTGCGTGAAAGGCTGGAGAGCGGCGGCCAGCTTCTCCTGATCAAAGGCCGGCGCCCGGGTTCCCTTCACAGGGTCGATCAGGATGAAGGTGTTCCCCCTGGCGCCGGTGTCGCGGTACCAGGCGCGACCGTCAGGCAGCCAGGCTGGGTGCGAGACCGAGTGGAAGACCAGCGGGTTCACGTTGTAGGGCATGAACTTCTCCGCCTGGGCGTAGTCGGCGTCGGTGTAGACGCGGCCGGTCTCCTGGGCTCGAGCAGTGGATTGACAGGCAGAGGCGAGGACGCCGAGCATCGCGAGGCTCAGCAGGGCTTTCAGCAAGGGCATGTGCGGCGTCTCCAGACAGGCGTTGGACGGCGGTAGGGTGCCGATAGTTTACAGGTCGGTTGCTGGCGTGGAGGGCAGGGCGTGGAGGATCTGGCGCAGAATGCCCGACCACACGGCGGCATCTTCGTGGGAAGCGGTCATACGGCGAACGATGCGCCGGACGTTGAGCTCGCGTGCATGGCCCGGGTTGCGCCGCGCATAGCCGGAGCGGTCGAAGACCTCCTGCAAGAGGACGGTGAGGCGTTCCAGATCGCCGGAGCTAGCTGGCGGCGGCTGCGGCGGGGTAGGGACGGCCTCGCTCTGAGCAATGGCATAGAGGCACACGGCCGCGGCCTGGCCGAGATTCATCGAGAGATGACGCTCCGCGGTGTGGGTGTTCATGGGGATCGTGACCAGCGCGTGGCAGTGGCTGAGCTCTGCGTTGGAGAGGCCGGTCTTCTCTGAACCGAAGAGCAGGGCGACTTTCGAGCCGGGATACGCGTCGAGGTGTGCCTGCACCCGGGGAACTGCGTGGGCGAGGGTGTAAAGCGGGTGCTCCAGCACACGATCGCCTACGGCTGTTGTGCCCAGCACCAGGGTGCAATCGGCCACGGCGCCGGCGAGGGTCGAGGGCTGGGTCGCCCGGTTGAGGACCGCGGACGCATGAACGGCGGACCGGGCAGCTTCAAAGGGAACCGGATAATCGTTGACCACGCGCAGATCGGAGAAGCCGAAGTCGTGCATGGCGCGGGCCACGGCGCCGATGTTGTATGGGTTGCGGGCTCGAACGAGGACGACGGCAAGGCGCGATTGTTGCTCGGGGAGCATGCCTTGATGGTAGCGGAGCGGCAAACGCGACGCGGCCGGAGCCTGGGGCTCCAGCCGCGTATGCTTCAGTACGAACCGTCACCTCGGGCGACGCTTACCGCCTGGGGTGATCCTCTTTCGGATGCGGCGCGTTGTTCTTCTCTACGTGCTGCGCCTGCTGCCTCTCCTGCTGTGGAGCCTTCCCCTGCCGGGCTGCCGCAGCGCGATCGTTGTTGGCGTTATGGTCGTCCCGATTGATGGAGTTGCTCACGTTGTTCTGGCGCTGATTGATCTGCTGGCGCTCCTGGCCGGTGAGCGCGCCTCCGTTCGCCGCGCGATCCGCCTGCGCCTGGCGGTTGATGCTCGAGTCACGGTTCTCCAGGTTCCGCGTCTCGCCCGGGGTGAGTTGGCCGGAGCGGACGCCATTGTTGATGCGCGCCTGCTGGTTTCCCTGGCGGGTATTGACCTCGTTGCGGTTGCCGAAGCCGTCACGCTGGGCCGGTGTGCCGATGTGGGCTGCCTGCTGGTGGAAGGCCTGGGGAGTACGGGCGGCGACAACCGTGGGATGACCCGCATTGGCGCTGAAGCGCTGCGCCGGCGTGTTGTGCGCAGTTTCGAAGTGCTGCTGCTGCGCGGCCGTCGGTTGGAAGTGCTGCTCGTGAGCGTACTGCTGCTCTTGCGCGGTCGGACGGGCCTGCCATCCGCCCGGGCCATTGAAGCTGGCATGGTTGTTGATGACGGTGTTGTTGATCACGGTGCGGTTCACATAGACATTGGTGACATGGACGCCGCCGAAGTTATTGACCACGCTGTTGTAGGAGAAGTGGCCGCCCACCCACAGACCGCCGCCGAAACCTACGCCGGTGTAGCCGAAGCCATAGTTGATGCCCCCGTAGAAGCCGACATGCGGTCCCCAGTAGCCGGCATGGAATCCATACACGCCGCCTTCAAAGCCCCAGTAGGGCGGGGTCCACAGAACACCGACCGTGGGAGGCTGCACCCAGACGCCGGGCACCCAGTAGTAGCCTGCGTCGTCCGAATAGGCCCAGTAGCCGGGAGTCCAGATGTAGCCTTCCGCGGGCAGCGGCGGTTGAACGTAAACCGGCAGCGGCGGGGGTGCGGTGTGGACGGAGATGGCGATCGCGAACTGTGCGAACGAAGCCATCGGCACGGCGAGGAAGAGCGCGCCGGCGATGAGAAATTTACGTGCAAGCTTGCTGAAATTCATGTGGGTTCCTCTTTCTTTTCTGCCGGTTGCCGCGAACGGACCGGGGAGACGGATGCTTTCGCGCCTGCCTCTGTAGGAACCCGATTGTTGGCGACAAGTTTCCCGTCCGGGGGGCGAAAAGCAGAGCGAGGTTTGGATCCTCACCCGCGCAGTGATGCACCGCGCGGAGCGGCGGCTTGCACGGTTCTGCTACGGCCTGGGCGCGAAGTCGCGGAGTTCATTTACTTGGGCCTGATCCATGTGGGTCAGCAGATCGACCAGCAGGTCGACCATGTGGTCGAAGTCCTGGCGGTTGACGATGCCGTTATGCGAATGCGTGTAGCGGACCGGCACGACGAGGTTTACGGTCGGGGTTCCGCCGTTCTGCGTCTGCATCTCGGCCGAGTCGTCGCCGTAGCCCTGAACGAGATCGAGTTGCAGCGGAATGCCGTTGGCCGCGGCGGTTTGCTTCACCAGCTCGACCATCTTGCGATTGGGTATGGTGCTGGAGTCGTAGAGGAAGATGCCGGGCCCGGCGCCGAGTTTCGCCTGCGTCTCCTCCGGGTGGGTGGCCGCGGTGTCTCCGGTGATCCCGCCTTCGATCGCGATGCCGATCTCGGGTTTGACGATCTGCGTGGCCGCGCGGGCGCCGCGCAGGCCGATCTCTTCCTGCACGGTGGCCACGTAGACCAGGGTGTTGGGGTGCGGCAGTCTGGCGGTGCGACGCATGGCTTCGACCAGCACCGCGCATCCGATGCGGTCATCCCAGGCCTTGCCGAGATAGTTCCGGCTGCCGTTCAGGATCACGAACGGCGAATCCGGAACCACCGGGTCGCCAGGTTCGACGCCCATGGACGCTGCTTCCGCCGGGTCTTTGGCCCCGATATCGAGGTAAAGCTGATCGCGCGAGAAGACGCGTGTCCGTTCGTCCGCCGGAACCACGTGAATGTCGCGGATGCCGGTGACGGCGTGCACTGGGCCCTTCGAGCCGAGGACAATCCAGCGCTGATCGACCAGCGCCTGGTCGAGCCATCCCCCGAGCATCTGCATGGTGAGGAAGCCGCCGGGCGTGATGCGCCGGACCATGCCGCCGAGCTCGTCCATGTGGGCGTCGATCATGATGCGCGGGCCGGTGTTGCCCTGCTGTGCGATGACGCTGCCCATGCCGTCGTAGGTGATCGGCTGGGTGACGAACGGCTTCATCTCCGGGACCATGATGGCGCGGACCGCTTCCTCGGCTCCCGGCGGTCCGGGCGCGTCGGAGAGGCGCTGCAGGAGCTGGACGGTGCGGTCGGCAGCACGATTGCCCGAAGAATCTCCGGCGCGATCCTGAGCGTGCAAGGGAGAAATCAGCAAGAGTGCAAGAGCGACCCGGAGGCGGCGGGGAGTGAGCGTCATGGGCGCAGCATACCACCGTCGCTTGTGGGAGCCCGGCGGGGTTGAGGGGGCATCCACCTCAGCGGAAAAGCTAATTGTGAATACACGAGGTGACAACCGGCATCGTATAGGAGTCTCAGCACGGTGTAGGCTGCGGACAGCGCCATTCTGAAGATTCTGAGGACGATCATGAGGACGAGTTCGAGCCGGCTTTTGCTGGGTGCGTGGGTGTTGTTGGCCGGGGGTGGAGCGATGGCCGGGGGACAAACGGCTGCGCGGCTGAGCCCGGCGGAGATGCCGCTCCCGGATGCGCCGGAGAGTGCGCCGGCCCCGGTTGCCTACTCAACCTCCCTGCCTGGATTGCCGGGAGGTCAGACCGCCGTGACGTCCGCTGCTCCGCAGGCCGACGGCGAAGGGCAGCAGACCAAACGCATTCTGGGAATCATCCCCAACTTCCGCTCGGTGAGCGTGGACCAGAAGCTGCCGCCGATGCCGGTCAAGGAAAAATTCATTGAAGCGTCGCAGGATAGCTTCGACTACTCATCCATCTTTCTCCCCGCGGCGATCGGTGGCTATTCGGACGCGCGCCGTGCGACTCCGGAGTTTGGTCACGGAGCGATCGCCTATGGGCGCTATTTCTGGCACTCGGCCGCGGACCAGACGATCGAAAACTACATGGTGGAGTTCGTCGGTCCGGCGCTGACCCATCAGGATCCCCGGTACTACACCAAGGGGCGCGGCGGCTTTGTGAAGCGTACGGAGTATTCCCTGAGCCGCGTGGTGATTACACGGACCGATGACGACCGGGAGACCTTCAACTCAAGCGAGGTCTTCGGCGCGCTGGCTGCAGCGGGTATCTCGAATGCGTACTACCCCTCGCCGGAGCGTGGATTCGGAAAGACGATGGGAACCTTCGGTACCAGCGTTGCCATCGATGCGGCGACCTTCATGTTCCACGAGTTCTGGCCGGACATCAATCAGCGCTTCTTCCACATGAAGGACTAGGCTCGGGCTTGGACCCATTGGCGCTCCTCTAAACTGGAGTGAGCGCCAATGGCCGACAACTTTGCCCAGATCGTGAAGTCGCAGGTGGACATCGTCAAGGTGGTCGGCGATTACGTGAAGCTGCGCAAGACCGGCGCGCAGAACTATACCGGCCTGTGTCCATTTCATAAAGAAAAGACCGGCTCGTTCTCGGTCAATGCGGCCCATGGCTATTTCTACTGCTTCGGCTGCCACGAGAAAGGGGACGTCTTCACCTTCGTGATGAAGATGGACGTGATCACCTTTCCGGAGGCGGTCCGTTCCGTCGCCGCCAAGGCTGGGATCCCGCTGCCCAAACGCGAGTTCTCTTCGCCCGAAGAGGCTCAGGAGGAAGGCATCCGGCGGCAGCTGCTCGACCTGCATGAGGCCGCGACGCAATACTTCGAAGCGCAGTTGAAGTCACCCGCCGCGGCCAGAGCCAGGGAGTATCTGACCGGGCGCGGCGTGACCGCGGAGACCGTGGCAAAATTCCGGATCGGCTTTGCGCCCGACGACTTCAATGACATGCGCGAGCGGTTGAAGGCGCACTTCAGCGACGAGGCCATGCGGGCGAGCGGACTGTTTTCCTCCAGCGAAAAGAGCGACGAGGGTGCCCCGACCGGGCCGCTCTACGCACGCTTTCGCAAGCGCATCACCTTCCCGATTGCGAACGAACAGGGCAGGATCATCGCTTTCACCGCGCGAGCTCTGGAGGACGTCGACGACAAGGGAAGACCTGTTGCCAAGTATCTCAACTCGCCGGAGACGGCGCTCTACACCAAGGGGCATGTGCTCTTCAATCTGGACAAGGCCAAGGCGGATATGCGAACGCTCGATTTCGCCCTGCTGGTGGAAGGCCAGATGGACTGCATCTCGGTCTACATGGCGGGCGTGAAGAATGTGCTTGCGACCTCCGGCACCGCCTTCACCGAGATGCAGGTGCGCCTGCTGAGCCGGTTCACCAGGCGCGTGGTGGTGAACTTCGATCCGGACCTGGCCGGTGCGACCGCGGCGGAGAAGTCGATCTCGCTGCTGACGGAAGAGGGCTTCGAGGTGAAGGTGATCGCGCTCGAAGGCGGCCTCGATCCTGACCGGTTTGTGCGCGAACAGGGCATCCAGGCTTACATGGCGGCGCTGCGCGGCGCAAAGCGTCACTCGGACTACCTGATCGACCGTGCTCGCCTGCTCTTTCCGGGTCGATCGCCGGAGGCGAAAGTCAAAGCCATGAACTTTCTTTTGCCGCACATCCGCCGCATGCCGAACGCCATCCAGCGGGGAGAGTTCGTCGACGACGCGGCGCAGAAGCTGGCCATCGATTCCGCGATGCTGCGCCAGGAGTTGAAGCAGGCCGCGGCGCAGCGGCTGGAGAGCGTGCGCGCCTACCGCCCGGCCGCGGCCACCGAGGTGGAACGTGTGCTGCTGCGGGCGCTGGTGCTGAGCGAAGCGGAGCCAGACCGGGTGCAGGCCGTGGCCGGGCTCGAGGAGCATCCGGAGTGGTACGAGGGGCTGGCGTCGGAGGCTCTGTTCGCTGCGCTGGTGCATGGGCCCGCACCCGGAAATCCGCTCGACGCCGCACCCGACACGGCCAGCCGCGCTCTGCTGGCGGAGGTGCTGGCTTCGCAGATCGACCCTTTTGCGGCGAGCCGGACGCAGGGGCATGGTACGCAGCAGAGCACGGAAGAGCAGATTTCGAATGCGATCCTGGCGCTGAAGACGAGGTACCTGGAGCGGCGGCAGCGGGAGCTGCGGACCGCGATCGCGGAGGCGGAACGGCGCGGTGACTCGGCGGCGGTGGAAGCGCTGACGGTTGAGAAAATGAAGGTGGATCGGACGTTGCGGGAGCTGTAAGCCTTACCGAGTGTTTGCCGGCGAGCGCCGCTAACGACCGTCGCAAGGCAGAAACAGGCTGAAGACGGTGCCGCTGCGCCCCGGTCTCTCGCTGGAGCGGACCCGTATCCGGCCATGATGACGCTCGACGATGCCTGCGGAGATCCAAAGCCCCAGCCCGGTGCCGTTCAGATCCTTGGTGGTGAAGAAGGGTTCGAAGATCCGGCTCATGGTCTCCGGACTCATGCCGTGCCCGGTGTCGGCGACGGTGATGCGGACTCCGGGCCGGGCGGCCTCATCCTGCTGCAGCACTTCGTCATGGGCACGGATGACCAGTCTGCCGCCCCGCCGCATGGCATCGATGGCATTGGCGATCAGGTTGTTGAGAACCTGGCGGATGTCATTTTCAAAGCAGAGTATGGCTGTGGAGGTGGCGTAGCGGGTGTCGACCTGGATGCTGGAGTTGGCCAGCCGGCCGGTATACAGGCGGATGACGGCATCGACCAGATCCGCCGGGGTGACCAACGTGGGAGCTACGGCCTGGCGGTGGAAGCGCAGGGTCTGGGTCGCAATCTGCGAGACGCGGGAGAGTTCGGCCTGCGCCATCTGCACGTACACTTTCATCCGGCCCGGGATCTCCGGGTCCAGCGAGATCAGGTAAAGCAGGTTGGTGATGGCCTCGAGCGGATTGTTGATCTCGTGCGAGATGGAACTGGCCAGCCGGCCGACTGCAGCAAGCTTCTCGCTCTGTATGAGCGCAGCTTCAGCGCGCTTCTGGTGGGTGATCTCGATCGACGCAGTGCTGATGGCGCGGACGGTTCCATCCTGGTTGTAAATCGGCGCGTAGTTGACGCTGAAGGCGCGTCGTTCCCCCGGACGGGAAGCTAGTTCACCCTCCAGCAGCTGGTCACGCACGGGTGTTCCGCTGGCGGCAGTACGCATCAGGTTGAAGAGTCCTGGCAGCTTTTCGGGCGGAGCGATCTGGCTGAGCGGTTGACCGAGGAGCTGTTCCCGCGGCGCTCCCAGCATCTCCGCCTCGCGATCATTCAGATTGAGAAATCTGAATTCAACCGGATCGAGCAGCGCGAGCCCAATAGGCGAGGTCGCATAGAGAGTTTCCAGTTCGGCGCGGCGGCGCTCCGTCTCCATCTGCTCGGCGCGCAGCGCAGCGGTGTAGGTTTTGGTCTCGTGGACGTCCTGGCCGACGCCGAGCCAGTGCAGGATCGCCCCGGAGGCGTCGCGCACGGGTGCTGCACGGAGCTGCCAGTAGCGGTATTCGCCGGTCTCGCCATGGCATAAGAGCGCCTCGATATTGAAGTCGGCTCCGGTCTTTACCGAGCGAGCCCAGGCTCGAAGCAGTCTGGTCCGTTCGGTCGCCTTGAAAGCAGTAAGCAGCTTCGCCGTTCCCAGCTCGTCTGCCGTCATCCTGAGATAGGCGAGAAGGTTATGGTTGGCGTAGGTAATCTTTCCGCGCGCTTCGCCCATCCAGATAGCCTGGGGATTGAGATCGGCGAGCACTCGGTAGCGCGCTTCGCTGGCGACCAGATCCTGCTGGTCCAGGTGCCGCTGGGTCGCGTCGATGCTCATTCCGCGCAGGCGTTTCGAACCATCCGGCGCGGTGAAGACATGCCCGCGCGACTCGATCCAGATGGTCGATCCGTCCGCAGCCTTGACCGCAAACTCGGTCAGGACGGATTGGCCCGTGGCGACCGCGCGATCGATGCTCGCGGCAATTCGCTGCGCGTGGCCCGGTAATAGAATCCGGTTGAGTTCCTCCAGGCTGGACATCTGGGAGTGGGGGTGTCCGAAGATCTCAAACGCCCCCGGCCCCCAGAAGATGGACCCGCATGCAAGGTCAAACTCCCAGGTCGCCAGCCGCGACGCCGCCTGTACGGTGGTGAGTAGATCCTGCTGCTTACGCACGATCTGATCGTGGCTGCGCTGCTCGGTGATGTCGCGGAAGAAGACCACAATGCCATCGGGCGCCGGTTGCGAGTGGATCACCAGCCAGCGCGGGTCGGGATCGGGGAACTTGACCGCGACCTGGCCAGGCACACGTTCGTCCATGGAGCGGTGATAGATCTCCCACGACGGGCCGCCGACCGCCCATGGGAACTCCTCCCAGATATTGCGGCCCAGCAGCGCATCATCGCGGTCGATGACGCGCTTGGCGCTGCTGTTGATGAAGGTGTAGCGCCAGCTCCGATCGAGCGTAAAGACTCCATCGGAGGTCAGCTCGAGCACTTCGGCGAGCCTGCGGGCGGTCTCCTGCTCGCGCAGTTCAGCGGCTTTACGTTCGGAGACGTCGGAAAAGAAGACGATGATCCCTTGCTCGAAGGGCTTGGCCTGCACCCGGAACCAACGGTTCAAGGGCTCGGCGTTAAAGGCTTCGAAGGCATGTGGTGCACGGGTCAACATGGTGTCGCGGTAGACCGAGCTGAAGGGCTCGCGCGCGTTTCCGGGGAAGAGCGCGAAGATGTCGCCACCCACAATGTCATTGCGGCCGAGAATCTCGAGCGCGCGCTGGTTGGCGAAGGTAAAGCGCCATTCCGGGTCGATGGTCACCACACCATCGGGCATGGCTTCGAACAGCTGGCGGATCTGCCTCGACGCATTGGATTCTCGTTGCTGTTCCTGTTTCCGCGCGGTGATGTCGCGGTAGCAGAGCGCAAACCCCTCTTCTGTTGGCAGAATGTGGATGTCGACCCAGACGCCGAACGGCTGGTAGTAGAACTCGAACTGGTCCGGTTTGCCCGAGGACATGGCCAAGAGGTATCGCCGCTCCATCTCCGAGCCGATGAGCCCGGGATACAGCTCCCAGAAGGTGAAGCGGGCAAACAGCTCGGGATCAAGCCGCGAAATGCGAATCGCCTCGCGGTTGGCGTAGGTCATGTGCCAGCTGCGATCCATGCAGAGAATGGCATCCGGCAGGGCGGAGACGATGCTCTGCAGGCGCGAGGCCGCGGTGGCGACCACCTCGCCCGTGACTTCCGGGTCGAGCGAGGACGCGGAGCGCGGGGGAGGAGTGGAGTGGCTCATCTTGAAAGAAGGCTTAATTCTACAGGCGACTATCCTGCAGCCCGATCCGGGCGTGGATTCAGGATGCAGGCGAAGCCAGCCGTTCTTCGAGCGCGGCGACTCTTTCTTCCAACGCTCGCACGGCAGACCGGAGAGTTTCCAGCTCGCTCGCCTCGGACGATCCTGCATGGGCGGGAACAGCGGTCTCCGGCGCGGTCCCCTCGCCCAGCAGGTGGATCCAACGAGCCTCTCGCGAGCCGGGAGCGCGGGGCAACTGCGCGACCAGCGGATCTTCGCGGGCGGCCAGACGATCAAGCGAGCCCTGCAGCTGCGCCAGGTCTTCAAACGCAAACATGCGTTCGCTGCGGATGCGCAGTTCGCCCGGGGTCTGGGGTCCACGCAGCAGCAGCAGGCAGATGACCGCGGTCTCATCGCGGCGCAAACTGAGAACGGTGCGGATGCGATGCTCAAATTTGGGGACGCGTCCGCTGTCTCGAGCCGGGGCGACCAGCTCGTGGGCTTCGAGGATGTCGAGTGCGCCGCGAATCTGGTCTTCCATCAGGTCGGTGACGGGGTCACGGCTGGAGCGCTGGTTGGCGGCGGCGGCCAGAGCGTTCAGCGAGAGCGGGTACGCGTCCGGGGTCGTCATCTCCTTCTCCATCAGGGCTCCCAGCACGCGCAGAGTGACAAAATCGAAAGTCATGCCAGAACGGTATCAGTATGGGATCCGGAAACTCATGACAAAAGGATTACGGAGCGGCATCCTCCTGATCGCCGCTCTCGGGTAGACTGATGACACAGAATGGCGATTGCGGAATCGCATTCGGCAATGTCATTCTGGCGATGGTGCCGAAGTTGGGCGACTCGATCGAATTTTCCCTGGGAGTATGAATGCAGATGGTGTTTGGGATGAATGGGTGGTGGAAGCGTCTGGCTGCAGGTTCGGCGGTGGCTGCACTTCTGGTGGGCTGGAGCGGGAATGCAAGGGGTTTCGACCTGGCCGCGAACGGTGCTGCAAGCGGAACGGATGCCGTTGCATCGGGTGAGCGGTACGTCCTGCATCTGCACCATCTGCATACCGGGGAAAGCCTCGACGTCGTCTACCGCGTAGGGAACCGCTACCTTCCTGAAGCGATGGACAAGCTGAACTACTTCCTGCGTGATCACCGCACCAACGATGTGAGCCACTACGATCCGAAGGAGTTCGATCTGCTGCATTCGGTGATGGCCAAGCTGGGCAAGCCAAATGGCGTGATCGACGTGGTCTGCGGCTACCGGACGCCGTGGAGCAACAATTATCTCCGGACCCGCGGCGCTGTGACCGGCGTGGCCAAGAACAGCCAGCACATGCAGGCCAGGGCGATCGACATCCGCGTTCCCGGCGTCGAGACGAAGACTCTGCGCAACGTGGCTCTTTCCCTTCGCGGCGGCGGCGTCGGCTACTACCCCATCTCTCAGTTTGTCCACGTCGATGTGGGCCCGGTCCGGCAATGGACCTTCGCCGGCAGCGGCGACTAACCAAGCAAAAAGGCTACCCCCGAGGGTAGCCTTTTTGCTGGTTGCAAGCCGCGGATTACGCGACCGAACTGTTCTCCGCCAGCGATGGCGTCATCTTCGCCGAAGCCCGGCGCATGATCTCCACTTCAGCGGGAGCGAACATATCCAGCGTCACCTCGCCCACCGCCACGAAACCAGGCTCGTCGCCAAGCACTTCGGAGATCTGGTTCCAGCGGAAGAAGGGTGATGTGGTGGGCAACATGATCATGCGCCGCTCAGGCTCGGGGAACGCGAAGTAGCCAATCCAGATGGCGAACGTGGAGCAGACTGAAAGGCTGCTGATGATCGAAAGAGCCGAGACCATGCTGGAGGAGTGGGGAAGCCAGGCGGCTTGGATCAGATCGGATGTGGCAAGAACGCCCAGGCCCAGGCTGATGCCGAAGATGCGGCTGCGGAACGACAGCCCCATGGGATGGATGGCAATGCACACAAAGACCAGCATGCACAGGGTGAGAACGCTCTGGGTCTGCTGCAACTGCGCGACGGCGCGCATGATAAAGCTCTTGCTGGTGACGTGCGGGCCCACCGCGATCGTGATCGCGATTATCACCGAGATCGAGGCCGCCCAGCGGAACATGATCATGCCCAGGCTCTGCAGTCCTTTGAGCGGGGCCATGGAGAGCCTGTAGATACTGATAATGATGCCGAGACCCAGAATCGCCTCGACCGCGTAGCTGCCCCAATACAGGTAGAAGTAACAGTTATACGTGGTCCCTCTTGAGAGGGAGAGCAGGTGCGGCGTGAGCAGCAGGCTCAGGAAGATGGACGACAGAAACCGCGTCGCTAAGAAGGCGGACACAAACCGGTACTGCAGGAGCGCACGCCGGACTGCCATCACGATCAAGGTCGCAAGGCAAAGAATTGTTTCGGCCAGGATGAGTAGCTCAGTCAGGTTCTTGAGCCCCATGTGGAAAAACCCTCCGTCTGCGTAAGAGTACCGCAACGGAGGGTTTTCGCAATGCCTAAATGATGGGGTCGAACTAGTTTCCACTGCCCCAGATGTTGCAGCCGTTGGGGTCGCCCGGAGGGCACACAGGAATCGGGAACGCGCTGGCCTTTGCGTGGGCGACCGGCTCCGCAGACTGGTTCACGTGCGTGGAGGCGAAGGCACCGGTGACAACGAGCGAGAGGGCAAAAGCGCGGATGATGTTCTTCATGAGGAATCCCCTTGGATACGTCGAAAGTGGTAGGCCAACCGATTGCCTCGGGTGAACCGTATGGTGTAAACATAAGTTCGGGTCGCACCTAAGTCCAACCAAATGAACAATATACAAATGTAATTAAGCTCTGAAGTTACCGAGGTCATCACATTTGTGAAGAGCGCAGTAATCCGTAGCACGCTCCGGGCGGGGTGCAAGGCACGGTGAGTTGGTGACCCGGGGGTAGCCGCGGACCTCTGTCGAGCACTTCAGATAAGGAGTCAACGCGCCCGGAGCCGATCCCGGCCTTCACTCGCCAGAACAGGCGAGGACCGGGTGCCGGGCCCGCTTAGGCGAACGCTGATTGAACGATCAGGACCGCGTTGAGCGCAAGGATGACGCCGACCACCACCCAGCCTGCGACCCGGGTGCGCAGGGCGCTCGCAAAGGTCTCCATCACGGCCACCCGCCCGGTAAGCACAAGCAGCGGAATGAGCGCGAAGGGCAGCGCGAAGCTGAGCACAACCTGCGATAAAAAGAGGATTCTCAAGGGGTCGAACCCGATTGCGATCACCGCAATGGCGGGCACCACCGTGATCAGCCGGCGGAGGTAAATCGGAAATTTCACATCGAGAAAGCCCTCGATGATCACCTGCCCGGCCATCACCCCAACGGTCGAACTCGACAAGCCCGAGCACAGCAGCGCGACCGCGAAGACGACTGCGGCCGACCGTCCGAACAGCGGTCCCAGCGTATGGTAGGCGTCCTGAATCGTCGGCTGCAGGTTGCTTGAGTGCATGAACGCGACAGCTGACATCAGGATCATGGCCGAATTGATCAGCCACGCCCCGTTCATCGCCACGAAGACGTCCAGCAGCTCGAAGCGAAGAAAACGGCTCAGGATCGAGCGCCGCCGCCGCTCCGTGGTCCGCCGGTGATCTTCCTCGGTGTGCAGCGCGTCGTTGGCCGGCAGCAGCGCGCCAGTCAACTCCTTGAGCCTCGGCTGCACCAGCGCCGAATGAAGATAGATAACGTGGGGCATGACCGTAGCGCCCAGCATGCTTACCGCATCCAGCAGCGAGTCGTGGAAATACTGGCGCGAGGAGAGGTCGAGGGTTGGGATCAGGGTGGCGAGAATCGCGCGGTGCCAATCCGGATGCACCAGGAAGACCTCGAACCCGTAGCAGAGACCGATCACGCCTACCAGGCCGATGATGCCGCGCTCCAGCCACAGATGGCCGGCCAGGTCCAGAGCCAGAATTCCAAACACCAGCACCGTCGACACCAGCGCGGCCACAAGCAGCGTCGCTTTGGGGCTGAAACCGTGGGAGTACAGCAGCGGGCCGAAGAGCAGATCGAGCCCGATCGCCGCGCCCAGGAACTCCGCCATGTCCGTTGCCACAGCGGAGACCTCGGCAGCTGCCCACAGCAGCAGCGTGGTGCGCCGCGAAAAGTGCTTCCGGCAATTTTGCGGAAGGGTGAGTCCGGTTACGATCCCCAGCTTGGCGGAAAGATACTGGATCAGGATCGCCATCGCGTTCGACCACAGCAGAACCCACAGAAGGCGGTAGCCGAACTGCGTTCCGGCAACAATATTGGTGCCGAAATTTCCCGGGTCGATGTAAGCGACGGAGGCCACAAAAGCCGGACCAAAATAGGTCCACATCTGGTTGCGGCGGAAGTTTGGCGCCGCGGGGAGCCGTCTGCGGCTGCGGTGTGGTCCGGCTGCGATGGGCGACTCGGTGGTGGTGTATGCGGTCCCAGCGGGAATTGGCTGCACTTCGTCCATCTTCTATGAGACTAGCATCGTCTCCTGAGGTTCCGCCTTGCCGGAATCTCCATCGGCAGCGCCCACCAGCGCCGCAGGTTCGGGATGCTAGGTTGGAAAGATGAAGGTTGTGGTGATTGGCGGAGGCGGTCGCGAACATGCGCTGGTTTGGGCGCTCAAGCAGAGCGCATCCGTGACGGAGATCGTGTGTGCACCGGGAAATGCCGGGATTGCGGCAATCGCCCGCTGCGAGCCAGTCGATGTGGCGGATTTAGATGCGTTGCGGCTGCTGGCGGAGCGGGAGCGCCCATCCCTGGTGCTCATCGGGCCCGAGATACCTTTGGCGGCCGGTGCGGTGAACGCTCTTTCGGAGCGTGGATTCCGGGTCGTCGGTCCGACCAAAGCCGCTGCGCGCCTGGAGACAAGCAAAGCATTCGCCAAGCAATTCATGCAGCGTTGGAATATCCCGACCGCAAGGCACGTCGTGTGCGGCACGGTTGCCGAACTGACGGCTGCGCTGAGAGATTTCCCGCCCCAGGTCGTCGTCAAGGCCGACGGCCTCGCTGCCGGAAAGGGCGTGGTCCTTTGCGCCGGGCCGGAGGAGGCTATCCAGGCAGCGGGAGCGATGTTTGACGGATCCCTGCTTGGCTCAGCCGTCGAGAGCGTCGTCCTGGAGGAGATGTTGAGTGGCCCGGAAGTCTCGTTCTTCGCGGTCTGCGACGGCGAGACTGCAAAGACGCTTGCCTTTGCCCAGGACCATAAGCGCGTCGGCGAGGGAGACACGGGACCCAACACCGGAGGGATGGGAGCCTACTCGACCGATCACCTGGTGACGCCTGAAGTCGCAGCGTGGCTGGAGCAGCACGTCGCTCAACGCGTCGTAGATGGCATGAAGGCGGACGGCACGCCCTATTCCGGCATCCTGTTTACCGGCTTGATGATGACGCATGACGGCCCTAAGGTGCTCGAGTTCAACACCCGCTTCGGCGACCCCGAGACCGAAGCGATCGTGCTGCGGCTGGAGACCGGCTTGCTGGAGATCCTCGAGGCTATTGTCGAACGTCGGGTCAACCGGCTCGCCGTCCGGCTGAAACCCGGAGCGAGTGCCTGTGTGATCGCCGCCAGCGCCGGGTATCCGGGCAAGTACACCTCCGGGAAAGCCATTGTCGGGTTGGAGGAGGCTCATCATGAAGCGGAGATTTTTCACGCGGGAACCGCTGCGAAAGATGGCGTTATCGTCACCGCCGGCGGCCGGGTACTCGCGGTCAGTGCCGCCTCCGCCGATCTTCCAGACGCGCTCGCCAGGGTGTACCGCGCAATGAGCCGGGTTCACTTTGAAGGCATGCAGTTCCGCCGCGACATCGGATGGCGCGCGCAGGGCAAATAGCCAGCGGGTTCGGAGAGGCTCGGCAGACTTTCGCGTCTGGGTCACGAAACGCCACCATGAGAGCAGCCCCAGCTACATTCGATATCGGATGAGAGAGCATCTGGCCAGCCTGGTCGAAGAGTTTCTTCGCCACTCCGGCGACATCGCCGTGGTGTCGCATCGCGGCGTGCGCCGTTACCCAACCAGCTACGCGGAACTGGCCAATCTCGCTGGCCGATTTGCGGCGGAACTGCGAAGCAGAGAGATCGCCCCGGGCGAACGCGTGGTGATCTGGGGGGAGAACTCCGCCGCCTGGATCGGCGTCTTTTTCGGGTGCATGCTGCGCGGTATCGTGGTGGTGCCGCTCGATGCAGCTGGATCGGCAGAGTTCGCGGAGAGGGTTCTGGCCGAGGTTCAGCCCCGCCTGATCGTTGGCGATTCAACCCTGCTCCAACGGATCTCGAACACCATCCCAGCCCTGCATCTGCCGCCAACCAATTACTCCGACTTCGAACTCCCGGCCGAACCGGATTACAGCGTGGATGCCGCTGTCAGAGGCAACGCTCCGTTTCAGATCGTCTTTACCTCCGGCACCACCTCGGCTCCAAAAGGCATCGTCCATACCCACCGCAATGTTCTCGCGAGTGTCGGCCCCATCGAAGCAGAGATGGAAAAGTATCGAAGAATGGAGCGGTGGGTGCATCCGCTGCGCTTCTTGCATACGCTTCCCCTCAGCCACGTCTTCGGCCAGTTCATGGGCTTGTGGCTGCCCCCGCTGCTGGGGGCGGAGGTGCACTTCACCGACTCGCTGGCGCCCGCGCGAACCATCGAGCTCATCCGCCGCGAGCGCATCTCCGTGCTCATCGCGGTTCCACGCATCCTGGACCTGCTGCGCGCTCATCTGCTGCGCCGTTTTCCTTCCCTGCCCGCGGCTCTCGACGCGGCGGCGACACGATCCGCGCACCAGCGCTGGTGGCGCTTCCGGGCAATTCATGGGGCGTTTGGATTCAAGTTCTGGGCCGTCATCTCCGGCGGAGCGTCGCTTCCCGCGGAGTTGGAGCTGTTCTGGAATCGGCTTGGTTTCGCCCTGATCCAGGGCTATGGCATGACCGAAACCGCGGCTCTGGTTACGTTGAATCACCCCTTCAAGATCGGCCAGGGAACGATCGGCAAGCCGCTGCCCGGCCGCGAGGTCAAGTTGAGCGATACCGGAGAAATCCTCGTCCGCGGCGACATGGTCTCGAGCGCAACCTGGGAACGGGGTGCCATGCGGCCACGCGAAGGCGAGTGGCTGGCGACCGGGGACCTGGCCGAGCAAACCAGCGCCGGAGACATCCGCTTTGTGGGCCGGCGGGGCGACGCCATCGTCACGGCAAGCGGCCTCAACATTCATCCGGCCGACCTGGAAGCCGCCATGCTCCTCCAGGCGGGTGTGCGTGGCTGCGCCGTCATCGGCTGCGATCTGCCGGCTGGAATGGAACCCGTTTGTGTCGTTCTTACCGCTCTCGACGAATCAGGTTTGCAGGCGGCGGTTCGCGCCGCCAATCAAGGGCTCGCGGAGTCTCAACAGATCCGCCGTGTGCTGCGCTGGCCGGAGATCGACTTCCCCTACACTTCGACCGGGAAGCTGTTGCGGCGCCAAATCCGCGAATGGGCCTGCGCAGCCCTGCAGGGCGCACGGCCCAACGCAGTGGAAGACCCCCTGCTGTCGCTGATCGCGGAGATCACCGGCGCGGCCCCGGAGCACGGCGTCGGCCCTCGGCCGGACGATCCGCGGCTGTCGGAAGATCTGCACCTCGACAGCCTGGGCCGGGTGCAGCTTGCGTCTGCCATCGAACAGCGTGTCGGAGTGGAACTTGACAGCGACTCCATCGCGCGGCTGGGCACGCTGGGTGAATTGCGGCGGGTGGTTGGATCGAGCGACAACTCTGGCGCTGGCCAGGCTGTTTACCCCTTGCCTACAGCCGCGGGAGATACCGATCAGGATTTGCCGCGGCGAAGCGCCAGCCAGATCGCACCGGCTGCCGAGCTCCCGGAAGAAGTCAAAAGGCCGGCAGCGGCCAAACAGCACCGGTATCCCCGCTGGCCATGGTCGCCGCCGGTCCACCTCCTGCGGACCGTTGCTTTGGAGACGATCTTTCGCCCCCTGATCTGGGCCACCCTGGCCCCCCGGGTCACAAAGGCTCCTCAACTGCCTTCTGCGGGGCCAGTGCTCATCATCGCCAATCACGTCACCCTTCTGGATGCTCCGCTGGTTCTCTACGCATTGCCCTCGGCCCTGAGGAGGAACATCGCCATCGCCATGTCCGGAGAGATGCTGCTCGACTTCCGCGCCGGGCGCGGTCAGGCTACGTGGTGGGGAAATCTCTTCGCTCCCGCAGCCTACTGGCTCATCACAGCACTGTTCAACGCCTTCCCCTTGCCGCGCCTGCAGGGCTTCAAACGCAGCTTCGACCATGCCGGGCAAGCGCTGGATCGCGGCTATTCGGTGATGATCTTCCCGGAGGGCACGCGCAGCCACAACGGTACGCTGGCGACCTTCCGATCCGGCACAGGGCTCCTCGCTACGCAGGCGGCAGTTCCCGTCCTCCCGGTCGCATTGCTGGGCCTGGAGACCCTGCACTTCGGACGCGGCGGGTGGTCTCGCACGGGGAGAGTTCAGATTCGCGTCGGCTCACCCGTAACCCTGCCGGAGGGAGCCTCGCCAGCCGCGTGGACCGAACGGCTGCGGTCAGAGCTGCAGCAGCTTCTTCGTCTCTAGTAGGCACGCTGGTACATGCGCGAGATGCGGTCGTGCCAGCCCAGTCCGTCCTCGTCGAGCAGCGCCCAGAGGATGCCCAGACCAAACGGGCACAGCGCCACCAGTTGGGCGAGAATACGGCGGCGGATGGCGGCGCGGCTGGGGTTCTCGTCCGTGAAGGTGCAGAGCCCGATGCGGGCGTAGCGCATGCCCGGAGTCTGGTCGGACAAGGTGAAAAACAGCAGCTGGTAAAGCGGAAAGAAGATGGCGAAGGCTCCCGCGGCCGAGGTCGCGGCGGTGATGCCCGAGGGAAAGCGTTGCGCGAAGTGGGCGGCGACCGCGACGAAGACCATC
The DNA here is from genome assembly GCA_903970285.1 of Rhodanobacteraceae bacterium. Taxonomy (GTDB): domain Bacteria; phylum Acidobacteriota; class Terriglobia; order Terriglobales; family Acidobacteriaceae; genus Edaphobacter. Next base: position 37,755 of record CAJCHN010000132.1, read on the forward strand.
AGGGCGCCCGCGAGCACCAGGCCGTCGACAAGAGTGGCCATGATGCGCAGCTGCAGAGGCGCGGTCTGGGGCGGAAGCAGCGAAGGCAGCAGGGTGGACGCGGGTGCGGCTTCTGCGCCAAAGCCGGAGGGTGTTTCGGGCTGGATGGCGGGCTGCGCATCGAGATGGATGCCGGCCCACTCCGGCGCAACCGGGGGGGCGGGTGCGTGCGAGATCTGCTCCGGCTCGACTTCGAAGATACGCAACTGGGGGCTGCGCGGAGTTTCCTCGAGCAGCGGACCTTCAGCCAGTCGCGGCCGGGCTTTGCGCGCGGCCACCAGTTGGCGGGGGAATTCCAGCAGGTTGGCCGGCAGCGGCGTGAGCGGCTCGAAGGTGAAGGGCTCGAACACGGGAGCCTGTCGGAAGGCGATCTCTTCGTCGAGCGCGAGCGCCTCTTCGAGGTCGGGGATGGCGGAACGGGGCGGCTCGTTGGTGGTGGCCGCGATCGGCGCCGGATGCGGCGGGCGTCCGATGTCTTCGTAGAGGCGGACAGTCAGGCCGGCGGTTGAGATCTGGCGCACGGGCGCTGGAGCCGGCGCTGCTGCCGCTGCTGCCGGCTCACGGGATGATTCAATCACCGGCGGCGGCAGCTTCGCGAGCGACGCGGGGGCTGGTGTCTCCGCCACCGGCGCGGGCGCGCCGGCTTCAGCGGCGGACACCACCTGCGCTGTCTCCGGGGTGAACTGCTGGGGTGCATTCCAGAGGTCGAGTTCGGCCAGCAACTGGTTTTGGGCGGCGGCCACGGCCTGGGCGTTGCGCGCGGCGATCTCGGCTTCGGCGGCGGCGGACTCGGCTTCGCGCTCGGCAAAGTCGATCGCGCGCTGCGCCTGTTCGGCGAGGAAGGCGCGGTAGCTGGGAGTGTGGGCGAAGCGGGCGGCGACCGCTTCGGCGATGGGCTTGTGGCGGCTGCGCCGGGGCTGGGTGCTCTCGGCCGCCTCCGCGACGGAGCCGCGGGCGCGGCGCTGGCGGTGCGCGGCCAGGCGTGCGGCGGCCTGCTGGCGCAGGTCTGGCGCTGCCACGGCTCCGGCCGCGGCGGCTGCGCCGGGTTGAGCGAGGCTCTCCGGTTCGTCTGGAAATACGAAGGGATAGATGTCGCGTTGTGCCGAGCCCATGTTCTTCAAACGAAAACCCACTTCCTGTGAAATCGTCTAACCTTGTAATCGTGTCGAGCGAGTCGTTTTGCAGCGGGGCCGGGCATCCGGGCACGGAGAAGAACCAGGATGCTGACGAGCCGGGGTGCGGCAGCGGATCAAAGAACCGTTGGATGAGGAGCGCAAGCCGGTCATCAGCGCGCCGGAGCGATCTGCGCGGCCTGCCCCTCCTCATAGGTATCACGCTGGCGGGAGTTCTCCATCCGCAGTGTTGGGCACAGCAGGTAACGACTCAGTTACCTCCGGATGCAAGTGCGGGAAGGCCCGCTGGATTGGTGGACGGTCCGTATCCGGTTGCGGTAGAGAAGCTGCCGGAGGATGCGGGCGGCGGGATCGCCTGGACGGCGGACAAGGCCTCGGAGCATGACCGGATCTTCGTCTGGGATGGCGCAGTGGACGTCACCTACGGCGATCGTGAGGTGCGGGCGGACCGCATCGAGTATGACTCGCGGACTGGCGACGTAACCGCCACAGGGCACCTGGAGCTGACTGGCGGACCGAACCAGGAGCGCATTTCAGCGTCGCGCGGAACCTTCAACCTGAAGACCGAAACCGGCCGCTTCTACGATGTGAGCGGCTCCGTGGGGATGACGCCTCTGCGCCCCGGCGCGGTGGCGCGGGTGTATACGACCACGGCGCCGTTTCTTTTTGCCGGAAGAATGGTGGTGAAGACCGGGCCCATCAGCTATGACGTCTACGAGGGATGGGTGACGTCGTGCCAGTTGCCGAAGCCGGACTGGCTGCTCTCCGCGGGACATTTCTCGGTGGCGGATGGCACGGCGAAGGCGTACAACTCCACCTTTCACCTGCTGAATCTGCCCCTGCTGTTCCTGCCGTATGTCTCGCATCCGACCGATCCGGAGACGCGGCAGAGCGGCTTCATGATTCCCTCCCCGGGCGAGAGCTCGGTGAAGGGGCTGACCCTGGAGGAGCAGTTCTACCTGGTCTTGAACCGGTCGATGGACCTGACGATCGGCGCGTCGTACTACTCATCCATCGGCTTCGCGCAGGATGCCACCTTCCGCTACCGCGGAGCCGGGCTGGACTTTGTGAAGTTCCGCTATACCGGGCTGCTCGATCGGCGTTCGACCAACAACCAGGGCGGCGAGGATGCGCTGATCTCGCTGCGCCGGGACTTCACGCCGGACACCCGGTTCGCCGGCGACGTCGAATACCTGTCGAGCTACGTCTATCGCGAGGCATTTACCGATAACTTCAACCAGGCGGTGACCTCGGACATCGTCTCGCGCGCTTACCTGACGCACGAGACTGCAGGCCTGGAAGCTGCGCTCGTGGCCGACCGCTACCAGGGGATCAAGCTGGTCGGCGCGGGTTCGACGCCGCAACAGCAGGTGCGGATCTTCCACGTGCCAACGGCGTCGGTGGCGACAACGGATCTTCACCTCGGCGAATCGCCCCTCGAGGTGACGCTGGACGCGTCGGTTTCAGGGCTGAAGCGGACCCAGCCGAACTTCGCCACCGGCGGCGTCGTGGAGCGGGTGGATATCCATCCGGAAGCGGCGGTGCCTTTTTCGCTGGGACCGTGGCGGTTTCGTCCGTCCCTGGGGTTCGAGGAAACCGCCTACAGCCGCTCGTTCCATGCGCCCAGCGGAATTGGGAGCGCGGGGTTGGCGTCGGTGTCGGAGAATCTGGCGCCCCTGGCGCGGTCGGATGTCCAGTTTGCCTTCGGTGTGCGTGCGCCGGTGCTGGAGCGGGAGTTCAAGCCGGCAAGCTGGGCCGGCTGGCTGGGCACGGACTTGAAGCACACCATCGACCCGGAGGTGACGTACCGGCTGACCAGGGGAGTTCATGACTTCCGCGACGTGCTGCGCTTCGATGCGACCGACGTGGTGGCGGATACGAACGAGCTGGAGTACGGGGTGACGCAGCGGCTCTTTCGCCGCAAGACCGCGCCGGCGGGCTGCGGTGGCGGCGGGGAGCCGAGACCGTTTGCTGCCGACGCGCCGGACACGCCGGCGAGCGAAATGGCGGGAAGCGACACGGACGGAAATCAGGCGGAGCTCGAAGGTGGGCTTAATCCGGACCCGACGCTTTCCGTGGGAAACGAGATCGGAGCATACGCGGCGGACGGAAAGTGCGAGAACGACGAGCTGCTGTCGTGGCGGCTGACGCAGAAGTATTTCTTCGATCCGACGTTTGGCGGAGCGGTGGTGGACGGGCGCCGCGACATCTTCGATACGACGCTGGCGCTTTCGGGCGTGGCGTTCCTGACCGAACCGCGCAACATCTCGCCGTTGATCTCGCGGCTGCGGCTGCGGACCTCGACCCATACCGACTTCGAGTGGGATTTCGACTACGATACCGGGGCGAAAAAGTTCACTTCGTCGAATGTGTTTCTCGACCTGCATGCGGCCAACGGGGTCTTCGGAGCGTTGAGCTACGCGCGGCTGGATGCACCCGGCCGCTTCTACACGGAGAGCGTGTCGGATACGTCGACAACCACGGGAGTGACCACGGCGATCTCGGACTTCAACCAGCTGCGGCTGCTGCTGGGCTACGGCAGCCCGGTAAAGCCGGGGCTTTCGCTGGCGGCGAATACAGGTCTGGACCTGAAGGCGCTCTACGGGGCGACAGGCACGGCGACGGCGTCGAACGGCGCGGTCAGCACCACGACGGTGTATCCGGCTCTGCTGCAGTATGCGACGCTGCAGGCGAACTACAACTGGAACTGCTGCGGATTTTCCGTGGAGTATCGAAAGTTTGAGCTTGGCTCGGTGCGCAACGAAGGCAGCTACAAGTTCAACCTGACACTCGCGAACGTGGGCACGGCCGGAAACCTGCGAAAGGTAGAACGGCTGTTTTAGCGTGGGTTTCTGTGGCTGTGCAGCCGCCCTGCGGGCTGACTCCGAGTGAGATAATTTGAAGGTGCGAATATCGGGAAAAATAGCAGGCTTCGTGGTGCTGGCGTCGGCGTTCAGCGTAGTGGGATGTCATGGGCAGACCCCGGCCGCGAGCGCGGTTTTGCCGCCGGAGACGGCGCGGCGGGTGGAGATTCTGATCCGGCAGCGGACCAAGATTACGCCCGATGACACGCTGAAGATCGGACCCCGCCTGCCGTCGGAGATCCCCGGATACGACAAGATCGAGGTGGAGATCACGGCCGGGGCGGACAAGTCCGGGCCGATTCCGTTCCTGCTCTCGAAGGATGGCAGGACGCTCGCGCAGTTCAATACCTACGACATCAGCAAGGATCCGAAGGCGCTGGTCTCGGATGCAGGCCGACCCGGGCGCGGCGGCCCCGCGTCGGCACCGGTGCAGATCGTGCTCTTCGACGACCTGGAGTGCCCCTACTGCGCGCGCATGCACAAGCAGCTGTTTCCCGCGCTCACCGATCGCTACGGCAGCGAGGTGCATATCGTCTACCGCGACTTTCCGCTTTCGCAGCACCCCTGGGCGGTGCGGGCGGCGGTGGACGTGAACTGCGTGGCGGCCCAGAGCGGGTCGGCTTACTGGAACCTGGTGGACTATATCCATGCGCATGCCGGCGACTTCGGCGGCGAAGAGAAGAGCATCCAGAAGGCGAACGACCAGCTGGATCAACTGGCGAAGGATGAGGCAAAGAAGATTGGCCTCAAGCCGGCGGCGTTGACCACCGTGGACGCCTGCATCAAGAAGCAGGACGACAGCGAAGTGAAGGCTTCGGTGAAGGTGGGCGAGGGACTCGACATCGAGGCGACGCCGGTGCTGTTTATCAATGGCGAGAAGCTGGAGGGAGCGTATCCTCTGGAGGACGTTTTCCGGATGGTGGATGGCGCGCTGCTGGCCGCGGGCAAGACTCCGCCGCCCCCTTACGTTCCTCCGGTGCCCGCCGCGGGAACCGTCGCGGGAGCGGCAAAGACCGGCAACTGAGTCGTTCGCCGGATTCGTTTGGCGACGGCGACGCGGGTATGGCAGAAGTTCGGGTGAGTGTGCAGCGAGGACGTTTTCTCGGTAAGCGCCGCCGACATCTGATCGGAAGACATGGGCCGCTCCAGGTAGAAGCCCTGGAACAGTTCGCAGCCGCGCCGCAGCAGCAGGTTCAGCTGGGCTTCGTCTTCAACTCCCTCGGCCACCACCTGCACCTTCAGGGTCTGCGCCATGTGGATGATGGCCGCGACGATGCCGTCGGTGCGCCGGTCCGGATCGGCTGAAGCTTCGAGCTGGTTGACGAAGGAGCGGTCGATCTTCAGGAGCGCAATCGGCAGGTCGGCCAGGCGGGCGAGCGACGAATAGCCGGTGCCGAAGTCGTCGATGGCGAAGCGGATGCCCATGGTGGCGAGTTCCGCCATGGTCTCGCGGATGAGAACGGGTTCACTCATCAGCGAGGTTTCGGTGAGTTCGAGTTCCAGCGCGGTGGGCGGTAGATCGTGCTCGCGCAGGGTGTCGAGAACGAAGGCGCTGAAACCCTTCTGCAGCAACTGCTTTCCGGATACGTTGACCCCGACGCTGATGCGGTCGCCGCCCAGCCGGCGCCATTCCACCAGCCAGCGGCATGCCTCCCGCACGACCCAGTTGCCGATGGGGATGATCAGCCCGCACTCTTCGGCGATCGGGATAAACAGGCCAGGATTGAACACGTGGGTGTTCTCCGCTCGCATGCGCAGCAGGGCTTCGAAGTGGAAGGCGGCGCCATCGGTGTTGTAGACCGGCTGGAAGTGCAGCTCGAAGCCGCCGCAGCGCAGGGCCTCGCGCAGCGCCACTTCGATGGCCATCGCCTGATCGAAGGACGCGCAGACATCCTGCGAGGCGAAGGCGAAGCGGTTTCGCCCGAGGCGCTTGGCGTGGTAAAGAGCCTGGTCCGACTTCTTGCGCAGGGTGTCGGCGTCCTGGCCGTCGTCGGGAAAGATGGCGGCTCCCACCGAGAGGGTCACCTTGAGCTCCCGGTCCGGTAATGTAAGCGGAGGGTCGAACAGCCGGATGAACATGGCGGCGACCTTCTCCGCATCCTCGTTGCTCTGGATGCCGCCGATGATCGCGGTAAACTCCTCGCCGCCGGTGCGGGCGATGGTATCGACGGAACGGATGCGGCCGCGCAGGCGGTTGGCGATCGCCTTCAGACACTCATCGCCCACCTGGTGGCCGTAGCTGTCGTTGATCAGTTTGAAGCGGTCCGCGTCCATGGTGAAAAGGACCGCCTTCTTGTGTTCGCGCACACTGCGCAGCAGGCACTGATCGATGCGGTCTTCGAGCAGCAGGCGATTGGGCAGGCCGGTAAGAGCGTCATGCTGGGCGCGGTGGAAGAGCTGATCGTTCAGCTTTTCGCGCTCCGTCACATCGACGGCAAGGGCGAAGCAAGCTTCTTCTCCGCGGAAGAGGATGTCGCGTTCGGTCAGGTTCACGGTCAGCCGCGAACCATCCTTGCGGCGGTGGCGTTCGCGATGGCCGGCTCCCTCGCAAGCATGCGGCTGAGCTATTTGCGGCTGAGCCACTTCAGATGCCTCTGGCTGGGCATCCGCCGGATCGTCGCAGGCCCGGATCTGGTCCATGCGAACGCTCAGGAATTCGTCCTGCGTGTAGCCGTAGGTATGGCTCGCGGCGGAGTTGGCGGAGAGCACCAGGCCCGTCTGCGGGTCGAAGATCCACATCGGCAGCGGATGATCTTTGTAAAGCAGGCGGAAGTCTTCGTAGAGCTCTCGATAGCGTTCGGCGAGTCCGGCGACATCGTCGCGCGCGCCCTCGAAGATGCGCAGCGTCATGGAGAGTCCGACGGCGTACTTCGGCAGATTCCAGAACTGATACAGCATGTGAAGCAGGTGGTGATTCGCCTGCAGCGAGTGCGCGAGCGGGTAGTCCAGACCCCACACCAGGAAGCCCGTGGTCCCGGCCAGCGACGCAAACGACCGCGGAGTTCCGGTACCCGCATACAAGATGGCGGCCGCCAACAGAACTTCAGCTAGCAGCCACTGCTCCAGGCCATGGTTGAAGTCGGTAAGGGCGACCCGCACCATAACCGCACTCAACAGGATCGCCAGGAGGAGCAGCGCGGCTCTGCGCCGCTTCCAGGCGGGCGGGGTCAACCGCCAGACCAGCCCTGCCGAGACCATCTGGAAGGCCGCCAGCACCGGTACCGTCCAATGCACCGTCGGGGTGAGGTCGGAGAGCTGGATGGTCAGGCAGCCCAGGGCTGCGGCTGCGGAGGCGGAGGTAACCTGCCAGGCGATGCGGCCCCGCTCGACCAGGAAAGAAAGCAGAAAGGCGAACCCGCCGAGCAGCAGAAAATCCAGTTGCAAGCCATGGCGCAGGCTGGCCAGATGCGGAGTGAGCAGACGCATCTGCCAGGCCAGAAAGCTCGAGAACACCAATATCCAGCCCGCGAACCAGAACCGGAAGTAAAGCTGCGGCCGCGATCGCTGCTGAATGCCGAAGAACGTGACCAGCAGGCCAAGCAACACGAGATCGACGAGCGGTGCCTCCAAAGTTCCTTCCTTCGCTCTTGAGGGCACAAGGGGCCGAGAGCCTGGTGCGGGGTCAGGCAGTAGGTATGCCCGGTCAAGTTCAAGGCTGCGTGAGGATAGCGGGACCAGCAATAACACGAAAGGGTACCTTCAAGTGAAGGGCGCGGCTCAAGTAAATCTCCTGTGGGGTTCAGGGCGAGTGGGCGCAGCCGCAAGGATGGAATGCCCGCGCAGGCACATGCGCTCCTCCCTATGCGCTTTGTTCGAAGCCGGGGGCGAGCGGAAGGAAGAAGCGGAAGACGGTGCCGCCGTGTCGCCCGGCTTGGGGACGACGGCTGCGCACGCGCAGCGAGCCGTGGTGCTTCTCCACAATCTCAAGCGAAACCCAAAGACCGAGCCCGGTACCGGTAGCGCCCTTGGTGGAAAAGAACGGCTCAAAGATGCGGGCCAGGATCTCCGGCGACATGCCGTGCCCGGTGTCCGCCACGGTGAGGGTCACTCCGGGTACGCCCGTGACCGGATGGTGTGCGAGGCTGGTGCGCAGCAGCAGGCGGCCCCGCTCCCCGAGCGCGTCGGTGGCATTCGAAATCAGATTCGCGATCACCTGGCGCACCTCGCCGTCGTGGATCAGCACGGGGGGAACATCGCGGAAGCGGCTTTCGACCGTCGCCTGCAGCAGCCGGGCGCGCGACTCAAACAGCGGAAGCACGCTCTCGACCAGATCACGCAGATCGGTCTCGACCGGACGCGAGGAGCGGCGATGAAAGCGCAGCGTCTGCACCGTGATCTGGGCGACGCGATCCAGTTCATGCGAAGCCTGCTCGAGAAACTCCCGCGCCGCGGGCTCCAGCGCGGTGCTCCCAATCAGATAGAGCAGATTGGTCACGGCTTCCAGCGGATTGTTGATCTCGTGCGCGATGGACGCGGCAAGACGCCCGGCGACCGCGAGTTTCTCGGTCCGCCGCAACAGCTCTTCGCTCTTCTTCTGCGGCGTCAGGTCGGCAACGAAAGCGGCGAGCTGGCGCTGGTGCGGCGAGGCATCGGGATTGAGCAGGGCGACTCCGACCAGGACTTCGACCGACGTCCCGTCCAGCGTGCGGCAGACCGCTTCAAACGGCTCCCGCGCCGGAATCAGGGAGTGGAAGAAGACTTCGGTCTGAAAATCCGGAAACAGCTGATCCAGCCGGATGATCCCGGCATGATGCCCATCCAGGCAGAAGAGCCGCTGGGCGGCGATGTTCGTGTACAGGATGACCCCTTCGGGATCGGTGATCAGAAGGCCGAGCGGCATGGCCTCCACCAGCCGGTGGAAGCGGTCTTCGGAGGCCTGCAGGGCGAGCTCCGCGGCCAGCTTCTTGCGCCTGTCCTCGGCCTCCCGCAGCTCGCGTTCGACGGCGGGCACCAGCCGCGAGAGGTTCTGCTTGGTGACGTAATCCTGAGCACCGGCGCGCATCGATTCGACCGCGGTGGTCTCGGACATGGCGCCCGAGAGCATGATGAAAGGAATGTCCAGTCCGCTCGTACGGAGAATCTGCAGGGCGGCCGGACCGCTGAAGTTCGGCAGGTTGTAGTCGGCCAGCACCAGGTCGGGCAGCCGAGCATGGCTGATCGCCTGCAGCATCTCCGCGGCCGTCTCCACGCGCTCGATGCTGGGGCTGAAGCCGTTCTTGCGCAGATGCCGCTCCAGCAGGAATGCATCGTCGACATTATCCTCGATGAGCAGAACCTGGAGGGCCCGGCGCTCGATCTGCGGGCTGACTACTGCGGTGGACATTCGTTCAACACCAGCCAGTACATGCCGAGTTGCCGGGTGGCTTCGGCGAAGTCGTTGAAGTTGACAGGTTTTCGGATGTAGCTGTTCACCCCGAGCTGATAACTCCGCACCAGGTCGCGCTCTTCATCGGACGAGGTGAGAACGACCACCGGGAGCATGCGGGTGGTGGAGGATTCCCGAATCCGGCGAAGCACCTCCAGACCGTCCACCTTCGGCAGCTTCAGATCCAGCAGAATCACCTGCGGACGGATGGCGTCGTCGCCGAACAGCAGGTTGATCGCCTCTTCGCCATCCCGGGCGACCCGCACATCGTTCCCTATATTGGCCCGCTTGAGCGCGCGGATGGTGAGCAGTTCATGATCTGGATCGTCCTCGACCAGGAGGATCAGCTTGGCGTCGTCGGTCATGCTTCGAGATTATCCTAGAGTGAAGAAGAACGTTGCGCCGCGGTTCACCTGGGCGTCGGCCCAGATGTTGCCGTGGTGGCGGCGAATGACCCGCGCTACGGTGGCCAGGCCGATCCCCGACCCTTTGAAGTCCTTGTCGCCGTGCAGCCGGTTGAACGCGTTGAACAACTTATCCTTGTAGTACATATCGAAGCCGGCCCCGTTATCGCGCACGAAAAACGCCTTCGCCTCCGGATCCCAGCCAAAGCGGATCTCCGGAACCTCCACCTTGGAGGTGAACTTGACTGCGTTGCCCAGCAGATTTTCGAGCGCCACGCGCAGCAGCTTGGGATCGGCGGATCCCTGCAGCCCCGGCTCAATGGTGATGTGCAACTCGCGACCGGGATGCTCCTCCAGCAGATTCGCGACCACGGATTCGGCGAGCGCGGACATATCGACCGGCTCGCGCACAATCTCGGCGCGGGTGATGCGCGAGAGCTGGAGGAGCGCGTCGATGAGACCACCCATGCGCTGGACGCCGGTGCGGACGCGGCGGATGTAGTCGCGGCCGATCTCGTCGACGCTGCCGGCGTAGTCCTCTTCGAGGGCAAGTGAGAAGCCGTCGATGGTGCGGAGGGGCGCGCGGAGATCGTGCGAGACGGAGTAGCTGAACGCCTCGAGCTCCGTGTTCGCGACGGCGAGCTCCGCATTCTTTTGCTCGAGCTCGGCGAGGTGGCGGCTCCGGGCGTCGGCCAGCTCGCGCGACGCACGCGCCTCGGCGAGCATGAGCTCGCGCGCCAGCTCCTGGTTGCGCTCGCGCGTTCCCTCTTCCTCGGATTGCTTTCGGCGGAGCTGCGCGCGAAGACGCGCGAGCAGGAGCGCCGCGTCGATGTCCGCCGAGACGACCTCGTCCGCGCCCGCGGAGAGG
>CAJCHN010000133.1 GCA_903970285.1 Rhodanobacteraceae bacterium
GGTTGGCGAAAGCTTCGACCTTCACCTTGGCGACGCCGGCGCGGTAGACGTCGATTGCCTTGGCTGCGCCGAGTGAAAGGTCGAGGATGCGGCCCTGGACGAAGGGACCGCGGTCGGTGACCCTGGCAACAACGGATGCTCCGGTGGCCAGGTTGGTGACGCGCACCATGGTTCCCAGCGGAAGCTCGCGGTGGGCGACGGTGAGGGCGTTCTGGTCGAAGATGCTGCCGTCCGCGGCCTGGTGGTTGTGGTACGGCGGCCCGTACCAGCTGGCGAGGCCGATCTCGGTGGAGACGGGGCTGCCTTCGGGCTCGGGGTACGGGGTGCTGCGTTCGATCGGGGCAGGCGGATGGGTTCGAGGTGAGGGGCGTTCGGCGACTTCGGGAGCCGAGGGAGCGGTGTAGACAGGGGCCGGCGGGGTCTGCCGCGAATGATGGCATCCGGTAAGCGGGAGCAGGAGCGGAAGAACGGTCAACCCGGCGATCAACCCCAACAGCGAACCAGAGCAGGCGCTACCATCCCGGGGTAGTCTGCAATCCCGGGGTAGCCTGCAATCCCGGGGTAGCCTGCCGCGAGCGGAGACGGGATGGTCGGGACGCGAGGTCCGGCGGCGCGAGGTCATGGCAACGGGATCATCTGGGTTTGCTCATTTGGATGGGTGCGCTCATTTGGGCTGGATCATCTGGGCGGGGTGCGCCGGTTCGCTTCGTCCAGCCGCTCGGCGAGCTTGCGCAACTCGGCGGCTGCTTGACGCAGGGGTTCGGCACCGTTGCGCCGGATGGCTGGAACGACATCGTCGTTGATGTAAGCGATGACGCGGCGCAGATCCTGCTCGACATGAGCGGCGGCTTCGCGGAGGCGTTCTTCGAGCGGTGGGGCCGGGACTTCGTTGGACATGAGGAGTCTCCTGCAGTCGGCGTTCTCCTGAGTGGAGATTACGCCGAAAACCTGGTCCAGCCTTCATTATCCGGAAGAGGCGGAGGTTTGCGCGCATGGCGGTTCGAGCAGCGCCTAAGTGGTAAAGGGTTTGGGGGGCGCGGGAGCGCGGAGCGTTCGCAGCAGCCTGCGGTGCCTGCCTCCTGTACAACTGCTTTGCTTTGTGTGGCGTCCGATAGGAACGCGCTCTCTTTGCGAACGCTGCGGAGAGAGCGCAATGCTTTTCCAAAGCTGTTCAGACTGCTGTCCGGAACGCAAGGTGAGGAGTCTGGTGTGCCGGAGGTCGAGCGGCCGGAAGAATAAAGGACACTCCTTGTTGAACGATCAGGTGGGGAACGATCTGGGTATCTCGGCGAGCCGCCGGACGATCTTGCTGGCTGCCTCTCTAGCGGCGGTCACGCTGCCCATTTTCAATGGAACGAGCTTCGGTCAGGCAGAGGCCGGTGCACCCGTGACGACGGCGGCGAACGAGCGCACGGAGCTGCCCGATACCCCCGGCTATGGTCCGACGCTGGCGCTGCCGGATGGTGAACCCGGCGCGGCCGACCCGCGCGCGGCTTTCCAGGCGCGAACCCGGACGACGAGTCCTCTGGACAAGTTCATCGACCCCGATGAACTTGCGCCCCGGCAGCGGCCGGGCGACAAGGTACTGATGGGATTCCGGTCGGTGGTGACTCCGTTCAGCGTGATCGGCTGGTTTGCGGCGGCGGGATATTCGCAGGGCACCAACGGCCGGCCAAACTACGGCCAGACGTTCACCGGCTTTGGCCAGCGGCTGGGCGCGAACGCGGCCCGGGCGGCGTCTGAAGACATCTTTACGGACTCGGTATTTGCCCCGCTGCTGCATGAGGATCCGCGCTACTACCAGATGGGCAGCGGGCACAATCCGGCAGTGCGGGTCGGGTATGCGGTTACGCGCGTGTTTGTTACGCGTACGGACGCCGGGCACCCGACGCCCAACCTGGCACTGCTGGGCGGCAACCTGGCGGGCGCAGCGTTGACCCAGACCTACTATCCGCCGATCAACCGGGGCTTCGACCAGACGGCGCAGACGTTCGGAACGTCGCTGGGCGGTTCGGCGCTGGGATTCGCGCTGAGCGAGTTCTTCTCCGGGGCAGCGGACCGGCTGCTCCACTTGAAGCGGCCGGAATAGAGACGATCTGCCTTGCGAGCTGCGCCCGACGCGCGGGGTGCGTCAACCGTCGGCCGGGATGGAGCTTTTCGGTCAGACGGCTGTTCGCGGCTAAAGCACCCGCAGCTGGCTCAAATCGGGAGCCACGGAAGGTTGGGGGATGGCTTGGTTAGCGGGATCCGGCTGCATGCGGAAGGCCGCATACTCGACCAGGATCTTTACGGTGAGGTGGTCCGCCTGGCTGCGAATCTGGAACGAGAGGCCGTGGTCTCCGCCGAGGACCCGGGCGACGCGGGCTTTGATGTTGACGTAGTACTCGCCGACCTGCATGACGAGTTCTCCGGTGGTGAAGAGCTCGACCGGGCGATCGAAGACCACGAGCATGCCCGAGGAACTGACATTGACGCAGTGTCCAAGCTCGGCGCCGTCCTCGGTCTTGAACGACAGAGGCAAATTGAGGTCAAATCGGGGCGCGCGAGGCTGCTGCGGAGAAGAGTTCATCGACCTGGGCTTTCCTGCTCGGGAGCGTCACTTCGAAATAGAAATAGATGAAAATATTCTGAAAAGTGTTGGATGATAGATCTCATTCGAGATCACCCTTTCGGGGAGCCGCGGTCGCACACCAGACGGTCTGTGAATTCTGCTGCACCTGGGTGAAGGGGAAGAGGGCTCATGGGTATGGTCGGTGTACGGTTGATTTCCCTGTCGCGCCCATGGAGTGAACTTGCGGCGCTCTGCCTCTGCTGTTCGGCCGGGCTGAGCGCGCAAACGCCGGCAGCTACCCCGAGTTCGGAATCCAAGCCAGCCGCGGTCACGACGGCGCCAGCGCCGCCTGCGACTCCGGCCAAGCCAAAGAAGCAGGAGGCTGCGGATGCGCGGGCTTACCACCAGGCGCTGGCGATCCTTGATCCGGCGGTCAAGGCAATGGCGCTGGAGCAGTTTCTGGATGAATTTCCAGATGGCAACTACACGAACCGTGGCCGGGATGCGCTGCTGAACGTGCTGGTAAAGAACTTTCCGGCGCGGGTGGAGGAGATCGAGAGCCTGGCGTCGAGCATGATTGAAGGCTCGGGCGGGGGCACTCTGCGGCTCCATCACCAGATCTACTTATCGACCACCCTTTCGGATGCAGGCACCAGCGGAGTGGACACACGGTTTGCGCGCAAGCTGGCGGTCGAGGCGGTGAAACATAGCGCGGAGCCGGGCTTTGACCGGTCGCTGATCAAGATGTACGCGAGTTTTAAGATCGCGCCGCCGAAGCCAGATGAGCTGCGGCAGAATTTTCGCGAAACCCGGGCGGAGGCTCTGGCGGCGCTGGCCGACGCCGACCTGAACCAGGGCAGACAGGCGGAGGCGTCGGCCGAACTGAATGAGGCGTATGGGCTGGATCCGCTGGAGAGCGAGACCAACGCGCTGAGGGGACGGCTGGCGCACCAGCATGGCGACGATGCCGAGGCGCTGGTCGACGAGGAGCGCGCGGTGCTGCTGGGGGATGTGCCGGAGCGCGACCGGGCCATGCTTCACGAGCTGTATCGCAAGGCGCATGGCGGGAGCGAAGCCGGGCTGGAGGCGGAGTTGGATGAGCGCTACGCGGCGCTGTATCCAACGGAGTGGACCGCTCCGCCACATCCTGCGGCGACGGTTGGGCATACGGTGCTGGTGGAGTTGTACACCGGGTCGGGGTGTCCGCCGTGCGTGGGCGGCGACCTGGCGGTGGAGAATGTGCTGCGGGCGTATCCGCGGTCGGAGGTGGTAGCGCTGGCGCTCGATCAGCATATTCCTGAGCCTGATCCTCTGAGCAATCCGGATACGATCGCACGGGCTAAAGAGTATGGCGTGGCCAGCACGCCCTCCTACGTGGTGGATGGAAGCGTGCTGCCGCTCTACGGCGGTCCGCGCGCCCGGGCGGAGAGGCTGTACGGCGAGCTGGACCGGTTTGTGGCCGCGCAGTTGGCGATTGCAACCGGCGCGACGCTGAGCGTTCAGGCCGCCGCGAACGCTCCGGGGAGGATTACGGCGGAGGCCCGGGTCGTGGTCCCCGGGATGGCTGAGATCGAAAAAGACGAGCAGCTTGCGGCGGCGGCGATGACCAAAGCCGAGGCGGAGCAGAAGGCCGCCGAAGAGGCCGAGAAAGCTGCAAGCGGGCCGGCGGCGAAGAAGCCGGGCGCGAAGACGAAGAAGCCGGCTGCAAGCCCATCGACGAGCGCGGCCAAGGCATCGGCAGAGACGCCGAATCTGGTGGTGAATTTTGCGCTGGTGGAGGATGACGTTCGCTACAGCGGTGAGAACGGCGTTCGCTTCCATCGCATGGTGGTGCGTGCGCTGGCCAGGCCGGCCGGGGAGGGATTTCCGGTCAAGCCGGGAGCTTCGGCGGAGATTTCGGCGAACTTCGATCCACCGGCGATCAGCCGAAGATGGTCGGAGTATCTGACCAAGTACGAGACCAGCAATGAGCGGTTCGGCAAGATTGAATTTTTGAGTAAAGACACCAGCATGCAGCCGAATCACCTGGGGGTGGCGGCATGGATTGAAGACACGGGCAGCCACCGGATTCTGAATGCGGCGTTTGTACCAGTCTCAGGCGACAAGCTGGCGGCTGTGGACGGCACGTCGGCTGAGCGGGGCCACTGACGTGGCGGGAACTAGGTGGATGCTTCGGTTGGGTTCGCTGGCGGCCTTCTGGGCTGCGCCGCCTGCTCCGCCGGTGCATTGGCATATCAAGTCCGCGCCCGCCGCGGTGAAGCCCGGGGCGACGGTGAGCGTGCTGATCGCGGGCGAGATTGATCCGGGGTGGCACCTGTATGCGCTCGAGGAGCCGGAGGGCGGACCGAATGCGACGGAGATCTCGCTGACGGACGGGGATGCGGCCGACCTGCTGAACGTCGAAGAGGCCAAGCCGAAGACGGTGGTCGATCCTCTGTTTGGCATGCCGGTGCAGTTTTTTGCGGGTTTCGCGATCTTTACGCTCCACCTGAAGGTGAATGAAGCGACTCCAGCCGGTGCGCATACGCTGCATGTTCTGCTGCGGTATCAATCCTGCAACGACCGTGTCTGCCTGCCGCCGCATACCGATACGCTGGAAGTTCCGCTTGGGGTAAAGCGCTAAACCGTCGGTGCGGTCGTGTGATGAGTGGCGGGACGTTACTTTTGTGGGAGCCGGGCAGCGGCTTTTGCTCCCCATTCAGTGCAGGATTTCCCCATTCGCTGCGAAAACCTTTGCCGAGCGCCGATTCGGGACATAGCGTTAGTGGGGACGCCCGAGACCCGTATGTTTCACCTTCGGCCATCGGGCAACGTACGGATGGCCCGGCCCAAGACGTCAGCACCAGAACGGCGCAGGATCAGGACGGCGCTGCAGCGCGAACGAATTTCAGGAGAGAGATATTCATGGCAAAGAAGCCAGCGAAGTATGTGGAACGTGGAATCGTGCAGGCAGCGAAGATCGGCTGGGCGGTATTCAGCCGTCTGAACGCCATCAGCCCGAACGAGAGCTTCACGCCGAAGTGGAGCGACAAGCCGCTGCTGAAGAGCTACCAGAAGGAGAAGCCTCCCCTGGGCTGGCCACGTACGACCGATTCGCTGTGCCCCAAATGCGTGCCGGCGATCCGGCAGCAGATCATCGACGGCAAGCTGCCGCACGAGATTCTGCTGAACGAGAAGGTGGGCGAGATCAAGGCGCAGATTATCGAACGCGACGGGCAGATCCTGATGGTCAAGGATTGTCCGATCCACGGACACTTCGAGGACGTGATGTCGATCGACACGGAGTTCTTCCGGCACCTGGAAGAGGTCTTCCCGGGCCGCGACATCCGCGCGCACAATGACGAGAAGCTGCACAATCACGGGACCTCTACCGTGACGCACGGCCGCGGCTCGGTTCTGACCATCGACCTGACGAACCGCTGCAACATGATGTGCGATCCGTGCTTTATGGACGCGAACCAGGTGGGGTTTGTGCATGAGCTGACCTGGGACGAGATCAAGACGATGCTGGACAATGCCGTCACGATCAAGCCCAAGCGGCAGATGTCGGTGCAGTTCTCGGGCGGCGAGCCGACCCTGAGCCCGTACTTTCTGGATGCGGTCGCTTACGCCCGGAAGGTTGGGTACACGTCGGTGCAGGCTGCGACCAACGGCATCGAGTTCGCGAAGTCGAAGGAATTCTGCCGTGCAGCCGCGGAGGCGGGTCTACGCTATGCGTACCTGCAGTTCGACGGCATCGGCAACGCGGCCAACTCGCACCGCAAGGTAGGCAATGCGTTCGACGTGAAGCTGCAGGCGATCCACAACCTGCACGAGGCGGGCGTGGATATCGTCCCGGTGACCTGCATCATCAATGGAATTAACAACGAGCAGGTGGGCCGCATCATTGAGTTCGCGCTGGAGAACCCGAAGAAGATCAACTTCCTTTCGTTCCAGCCGGTGAGCTTTACCGGCCGCGATGAGGATGTGTCCGACGAGCGCCGCATGGCGCAGCGGTACACGCTCTCGCACCTGGCGCACGACGTGAAGAATCAGACGGGTCTGGGCGAGCCGACCCGCGACTGGTTCCCAATCTCCTTCATGTCGACCTTCTCCGACTGGGCTGACCTGGTTCACGGACCAGATCGCGACTGGGGTCAGTTGAGCTGCGGATGCCACCCGAACTGCGGCATTTCGATGGCGCTGATGATCGACAAGGAGACCAAGGAAGCGGCTCCGGTGACGGCGTTCATCAATGCGGACCGTCTGGCGAAGGACATTGCGCGGGTCAACGATGCCGCGCGCGGCAAGGTGTTGACCTGCGTGGGCGCGGCCCTGGCGCTGATGCGCAACTACACGCCGCAGAACGCACCGACTCACTTCAAGATCAAGGACCTGCTGCAGAAGTTCGACAAGAGCTTTGGCGCCAGCGGCATCAACTACGGCAAGGTGACGGCGGATCGTACGCTCGAGGATATTCAGAAGCGGCGCAACGATCGCTGGAACTTCCTGTTCATCGCCGGGATGTGGTTCCAGGACCTGTTCAACTACGATTTCCGGCGCACCGAGCAGTGCATTATCCCGTACGCGACTCAGGAGGGCGAGATCAGCTTCTGCGCGTACAACACGGGAGTCGGCTGGCGGAACATCATCGAGAAGATGCACATGACGTCGACGCTGACCAAGTGGTACGAGGAGCATGGGCGGCATGAGATCTTCGCGGGCGGCAAGAAGGTGGGCCTCGAGAAGGAATCGAGCTACGACCTGGTGCTGAACGAGGCACACGTGAACTCGGCGGCCAACGATACGTTCGATAAGAGCGGCATCGCCAAGAACTCACGCGAGGAGAAGATCCGGGCGCGCGACGCGAAGCTGAAGCAGGATGCCGAGAACGCGAAGATGGCGGCGCTCTACCGCAAGGAAGTGCTGGGCGAGAAGGCTCCGGAGGGCGGGTTCGTGCCGCTCGGGGCGATTGGCGGGCTGGGTGGAATTACGCCGGCGCCGAGGGCTGCCAATGCTGAGGTTGTGGAGTCGATTGCGGAGACGGTTTCCGGGGATTAGCTTCAGGCTGAAAACCAGACGAGGAAGGCTGCCAGCGCTGGCAGCCTTCTTTCTTTCTGCTGTGGCGTCCCTGAATCGAGACACCAGGCCGGTACCGGCTGCACGCCGTTCGCGCGGACGAAATGGGGGCCGAAGCAGCACTCTCATCACGCGGTTCTTGCCCTCGCGGGGTTCTGTGGCATAAGCTGTGTGGCCATCTGCTAAAGTCGTGTTGAACTGCGGGTTAGATGTTCGGAGCTGCGAGAAAAATTTGAATTGTGGTACCTGCCAAGCCTCTCTATGCATTCCGCTCTTCTCCCGTTACAATCGAGCGACGGTTGAACGAGTTCACTTGAGTATGATGGAATCGACAGCCACACGCGCCTTCTTCCAAGGAGAATTACGCCCCATGAAATTGACTGCACGAGTGCCGGTAACCGCCGGTCTGATGGCCCTGCTTGTCTGCTCTGCTACGGGGTGCAAGCGTCTGCGCGCCAACGACCAGATCAACAAGGGCGTTGCAGACTTTAAGAATGCGCGCTACGAGTCTGCCGAGAACCATTTCCAGAACGCGGTCGACATCGATCCCGATTACATGAACGCGCGGATCTATCTGGCCACGACGTACAGCTCGCAAGTAGTGCCGAACCTGGATACTCCGGATAACAAGAAGATTGCCCAGCAGGCGCTCGATGGATTTCAGGAGGTGCTGCGACGCGACCCGAACAACGTCAACGCGCTGAAGCAGATTGCGACGCTCGACCGCAACATGGGCAAACCGGAAGATGCCAAGCTTTATGAGAAGAAGGTGATCGCGCAGGATCCCAACGATGCCGAGGCGAACTACACCATCGGCGTGGTGGACTGGCTGCAGGCTTACAAGAACGCGACGACGGTTCTGGCGGGCGAAGGGATGCAGGACAAGAGCGACGGCAACGTGAAGCTGTCGAAGGCAGGATGCGCGAAGCTCTCCGAGGAAAATACCCCGCTGGTGACCGAGGGCCTCAACTACCTGAAGAAGGCAACCGAGATCAACCCGAATTATGAAGAGGCGTACACCTACCTGTCGCTGATGAGCCGGCGCAAGGCCGACCTGGAGTGCGGCGATCAGGCAGCCATCAAGCAGGATCTGGCCGATGCCGATATGTACGCGCAGAAGTCGATGGGCGCGCGCAAAGAGAACGAGCGCATCAAGGAAGAGAAGTCGCACGGCGTAACGCAGTAAGCGGCGTCGCTGCAAGCAGCGCCCCCCGCCGGGGGGCGCTGTTTTCGTTGGGCGGGTACAATCCTCCGGTGAGCATCGGTGCCATTCGTCCGCTGCGGAAGATTTTGATTGCCAATCGGGGCGAGATTGCGCTCCGGGTGATTCGCGCCTGCCGTGAGCTGGGCAAAGCCACGGTCGCGGTGTACTCCGATGCGGACCGCGGCGCACTGCACGTGGCGGCGGCGGACGAGGCTTACCGGCTGGGTCCGGCGCCGGCGAGCGAGAGCTATCTGCGGGCTGATGTGATTCTCGATGCCGCGCGGCGCAGCGGAGCCGACGCGATTCATCCTGGGTATGGATTTCTTTCGGAGAACGCGGCGTTCGCGGAAGCCTGCGTGGCTGCGGGACTGAAGTTTATCGGGCCGTCCGGCGCCGCGATGCGGGCGCTGGGCTCGAAGACGCTGGCGCGTCAGGCGGCGGACCGGGCCGGTATTCCGAGGGTGCCGGGGAGCGTGACCGGACTGAAGAATCTTGACGAGGCAAGACGCGTCGCGGGCGAGATCGGATATCCGGTGATGCTGAAGGCGGCGGCCGGCGGCGGCGGCAAGGGTATGCGGATGGTGCATGCTGAAGCCGAGCTGGCCAGTGCGTTTGCGGCGGCGGCTTCCGAGGCTGAGCGCTCGTTTGGGTCGGGCGAGGTGTACCTGGAGAAGCTGCTGGTGCGGCCACGGCACATCGAGATTCAGCTGCTGGCGGATGAGCATGGCGGCTGCATCTCGCTGGGTGAGCGCGAGTGCTCGGTACAGAGGCGGCACCAGAAGGTGATCGAGGAGGCTCCGTCGGCGGTGGTGTCGGCGGAGCTGCGCGCGAGGATGGGGGAAGCGGCGGTTCGGCTGGCGCTCTCGGCCGGGTACACGAATGCCGGCACGGTCGAGTTCCTGGTGGATGGGGCCGGGTCACCGGGCGAGGCGTTCTACTTTCTGGAGATGAACACTCGGCTGCAGGTGGAGCACCCGGTGACGGAGCTGGTCACGGGGCTGGACCTGGTGCGGCTCCAGATAGAAGTGGCGGAGGGGCGTCCGCTGCCATGGACGCAGGCGGACGTGTCGCTGCGCGGCCATGCCATCGAGTGCCGGATCTATGCGGAGGACTGGGAGAACGGGTTTATGCCCTGGCCGGGCCGCATCACGTCGCTCACGGAGCCGCAGGGGCCGGGGATACGCGTGGACTCGGGGGTGTATGCAGGCTGGATGGTGCCGCTCGAATACGACCCGATGCTGGCGAAGCTGATTGCGCATGGCTCGACGCGCGAAGCAGCCGTGGCGCGGATGCTGGGGGCGCTGGAGGGCTATAAGGTCGCTGGCATCAAGACGAATGTGGGGCTGTTCCGGCGGATTCTGGAGGATGGGGAGTTCTGCCGGGCGGAGATCGACACGGGCTGGCTGGAGCGTCTGCTGGACCAGCCTGCTTCGGCGAAGCAGGGGCAGGTTCCGGTAGAGATCGCCGCAATTGCCGCGGCTTACTTCAGTGCACAGGCCTCGCGCAGCACTGGCTCGGCGAAACTTGATGACGCGGAGGGCGAGAGTGCGTGGGCGCTGGCAGGACGGCACGAGGGTCTGCGCTGATGGCCACCATCTGGGTCGAGATCGGGGGGCGCAGGCTCAGCGTCGAGCTGGTCGAGGATGGCTTGGCCATGGTGGACGGAGCTTCGTTCCAGGTGGATGTGCGCGAACTGGGACCGGGACGAATCTCTCTGCTTCGGACCGGTGAAGACGGCCGCACGTACAGCTATGATTGGGGGGCAGACGAGGGCGCCGTGGTGATCGATGGAGATCGGGTGAAGTATGCCATCTTCGATCCCCGCAGCCTGCGCGGGCGAGGTTTGGCCTCATCAGAGCGTGGACCGCGCCTGCTGAAGGCGCCCATGCCGGGGCGCATCGTGCGGGTGCTGGTGACGGCGGGCGAAAGCGTTGGCGCGGGGCAGGCTTGCGTGGTGATTGAAGCGATGAAGATGCAGAACGAGCTGAAGGCTCCGAAAGCCGGCGTTGTAGCGCGCCTGGCCGCGGTGGTGGACGAGACGGTTGCGGCGGGTGCGGTACTGCTGGTCGTCGAGTAGATCGCCTGTCGCGGCAAGCTTTTTGCTTGCAACCTGCCCCGTGCAGTCTACAATTCGTGGCATACCGCAGAAGGAGCTTCTTATGTCGAACGAGGTGGTTGTCGATGCAGGCACAACGGTGCCTGCCGGAGCCGGGCTCAGCCAGGTCGAACGCGTGGTCGACACGTTTGTCGCTCCGTCGAAGACCTTCAACGACATCCTGCGCAGCAGCAGTTGGTGGCTGCCGTTTGTGCTGATGGTGATCGGCACCCTGGTCAGCGGATTCGTGGTGCAGAAGCAGGTGGGCTTCGACCGGGTGAACGAGAATCAGATCCACGCCAGCCCCAAGGCTGAGGATCGGCTGAATCAACTTTCGCCCGAGCAGAAGCAGCAGCAGCTTGCCATCGGCGCCAAGATCACAGGCATCATCACGTATTCGATTCCCATCATCCTGCTCATCAGCATGGGCATCTACGCGTTGATCCTGTGGGGCTGCTTCAATTTTTTGCTGGGCGCGAAGACGACCTTCTGGCAGGTGTTCGCGACGTCTTTCTACGCCGCGCTGCCTTACCTGATCGTCAACGTTCTGCTGATCGTCACGCTTTATTTTGGGGGCAACGCCGAGGCCTACGACTACAAGAATCCAGTGGGAACCAACCCCGCGTACTACCTTCCGGACGTGGCGCCCTGGCTGAAGTCCATCCTGGGTGAACTGGACGTGATCAAGCTGTGGACGCTGGCGCTCGAGGTGCTTGGCATGGCGATCATCGCGCGGAAGACGATGGCGCAGGCGGCGCTGGTGGTGGTCGGGCTGTGGGCGATTCGGGTGATCCTGACGGTGGGGGCTGCGGCCGCGTTCAGCTAGGCCAATTCCCCTGGAGTAGTGCCGTGGAGAGGGTGCAGATACCCGGGCAGAACGCTTCCTGATCGCCCATCCGGCTCGGAAGCTGCTGCGTCTACGGGAGAGGTTCTCCCTCACTGGTGCATGGAGTCGTAGTTGTCACTTCTACGCCAAGACAGGTGAACGAAGCCTCGAGTCCGAAAGCAGCCTGAATTTCAACGGAAAAGTAAGGCGAAGGCATCTCTGCTCTTTCCAACCGCTTTATGGAGAGGCTCAGGATCGCATTCTGCTGGTTGAAGCCCTTGAGCTCCACGGTCTGGACGTCGCTGAAGGTCAGAGTTGTACGAGTGTGGTGTCGCAGAACGAGAAAACCCTTTGCGTCCACCTCCCTGGTAAGTTCCCAATGGTGAACGTCCAACGTTAAAACTGGAAACTGGTAGACGTTCCTTCCCGGGTCTACGTTGCCACGCCATAGATGAAGATTGATGATCTCTGCGTCATGGAAGGAAGGCCAATCACCAAAGATCTGTAGAAGCTTTTCACTGCCTTGAATGAAAGTCTCGATTGCGGCTACCGGCGAATACTGCATGGAATTCAGTCCTTTTCCTCGCCCACTCTTCTTTCATGAAGAACCACCACGAGGCTTCGGTCGCCATGCACACGACAGACAGCTTGCGCTAGTGGGAGGACAACAACTGGGCCAGCGTATGGTTGGAGGTCAGGTCGGGACCGTGGGGGCCGTGATAGACGTGGCACAGGAAGCAGCCGCTCTCGGCGTGTCCGACCTTGACTGGCGGACCCTGCGGGCTGGATTCGCCGTTATGGCAGCGGCGGCAGGTGGAGATCGACGGCATCAGCAGGTCGGTGCCGTTGACGCTCGTGAGCGCGGCGGCATGGCAGTCGACGCACTCCTCGGCCTGGTGGGCAGGGTGGCTGAAGATGGCGCCCTTGTACCAGCGCTCGGGCTGATGCGCGTTCTCGATCCGCGGAAGCTGGATGGAGTTGAGCATTGCCGAGGGCGACATGCCGGAAGTCGATTGCATAGGGGAGGACTGCATCGGGGAAGGCATGTCCGAGGCGGGCGACGGGGTGAGTTCAGTCTGGAACGAGGCCTTGAGGAAGGTGGGCTCGGTGGGGCTGTCGCGGTTCAGATCTTTGTGGCAAAGCTCGCACTTTTCACGGTAGAGGATGATCTCGGCGCGGGCGGTGCGATTGGCAATCCACTCGGCCGGGGTATGCGGCGGCGCCATGGGCATCTTCGAAGGCAGCGGAGCTTCCGTGGGCCAGTTGCGGATTTCGGCGGCGACGACATCGGGATGAGCCTGCGCGAAGCCAGTGATCTGCTGGGTGACGAAGGCGCGGACGATGGCGGGATCGGCGTGCGGCGCCTGCTGCTTGATATGGGTATCAAACTCGAGCCCGTGGCAGGATTGGCAGCTCTTTTCGAACGAAACGGGCGCCATCCCGTAGGACTGCTTGCCTTCGGCGTTCACCGAGGTGACGTGGCAGCTCTGGCAGGTGAGATTCTCGGGGCCGTTGGGTCCGCCGGTAAGGCCGGGCTTCATGTGCTCGGCGTGGTTGAAGCGGAGAGCAAAGGCAGCGGCGCGCTCCTGGTAGGAGGCGAGACGAAGCGGACGGAAATCCGGGTGTTCCCTGGCGAAGCTGTCGACGTGGGAGGCCACCGTGAGCGTGCCGGAGCGGGTTTCGAGGTTGGCGTGGCACTGGGTGCAGGTGCTGTCGGCGGTGTTGGCCAGGTGGGTGGCGCCGATGTGCTCGTTATGGCAGGAGCCGCAGGTGGGATTCTCCTTGGACTCCATCGGGAAGTGGGCGGGCGCGGTGTGGCAGCTGAGGCAGGCGGAGTC
>CAJCHN010000134.1 GCA_903970285.1 Rhodanobacteraceae bacterium
AACGGTCCGACTTCGCGGCATGCTTCTTCCACCTGCCACAACGCATCCCGCCGGTGGCCAACGCCCCCCACCCAATTGAGTGCGCCGACCCTGGCCAACTGCACCAACTCCTTGCGATGGATGCCCGGCACCCGCCGCGTCACCTCTTCCGTGCTCTTGAAGGACCCGTGCGCCAGGCGCGTGCGCACCATCGCCTGAGCGATGGATTCGCGCAGTCCCTGCACATACAGCAGGCCGAGCCGCAACGAGAGACTTCCGTCTTCCTCCGGCTCCAGTTCGCACGCCCAGCCGGAGCGCTGAACGTCGATCGGCTTCACCCGGAGGCCATGCCGCTGCGCATCCTTCACCAGCACCGCCGGCGTGTAGAAACCCATGGGCTGGTTGTTCAGAATCGCGCATGTGAACGCTCCCAGGTACTTCACCTTCAGGTACGCCGAGGCATAGGCGATCAACGCGAAGCTGGCCGCATGACTCTCCGGAAATCCATAC
This sequence comes from Rhodanobacteraceae bacterium, assembly GCA_903970285.1. Lineage (GTDB taxonomy): Bacteria > Acidobacteriota > Terriglobia > Terriglobales > Acidobacteriaceae > Edaphobacter. The sequence continues at coordinate 490 of CAJCHN010000134.1, forward strand.
AGCGCAAAACTCTGGATGCTTTGGATGATTCCTTCCTGGGTCGCCGCGTCCAGTCCGTTCGCGGTCATGCCGCTGCGCATTTTCCCCTCCAGCTCCTTCATGCGAGCCATCGAGCGGCGCATCCCTACCGCCTTGCGCAGCTCCTCCGCCTCCGAACCGGAAAAGTTCGCCACAACCATCGCCATGCGCAGCAGCTGCTCCTGAAAGAGCGGCACTCCGAGCGTTCGTTCCAGCGTCTCCTTAAGCAGAGGATGAGGATACGTCACTTCTTCGCGCTTCTGCCGGCGGCGCATGTATGGATGCATCATCTTGCCGACGATCGGACCCGGACGAATGATGGCCACCTGCACCACCAGGTCATAGAACACCCGCGGGCAGTTGCGCGGAAGCGAGGCCATTTGGGCGCGGCTCTCCACCTGGAACATGCCGACGGTATCCGCCTGCTGCAGCACCTGGTATACGTCGTCTTCCTGCGGAAGCTGGGCCAGGTCGATTTTGTCGCCGTAGTGGGCAGGGATCAGGTCCAGGCAATCCTTGACCACGGCCATCATGCCCAGCCCCAGCAGGTCGACCTTGACGATCCCCATGCCGGCACAGTCTTCCTTATCCCACTGCACCACGGTTCTTCCCGCCATGGATGCACGTTCGAGCGGAACCACCTGATTCAGCAGCCCCTTACAGATCACCATGCCGCCTGAGTGCTGGCCCAGGTGACGCGGCAGATCCTGCATGCGCAGACAAAGCTCAAGGTACTTTGCAATGCGCGGGTGCGCCACGTCGAAGCCCGCCGCGGAAAAGTTATTCGCCATCGTATCGCTCTTGCCGCGCCACTCAAACTGGCTGACCAGCCCCGTCAGCCGCGCCAGCGACTCGGCGTCGAACCCCAAAGCCTTGCCAACCTCGCGCGCCGCTGACTTGCCGCGATAGGTGATCACGTTCGCCGTCATGGCGGCACCCAGTTCGCCGTAGCGCTGGTAGACGTACTGGATGGCCTGCTCCCGCTTCTCGCCCGAAGGCAGATCGAGGTCGATATCGGGCCACTCGCCGCGGCTCTCGCTCAGGAAGCGCTCGAAGAGCAGCTTCATGCCCACGGGATCGACGGCCGTAATCCCCAGGGCGTAGCAAACCGCCGAGTTGGCGGCGCTGCCGCGTCCCTGCACCAGGATGTCGTTGCGCCGGCAGAACTCGATGATGTCCCAGACGATGAGGAAGTAGCCGGAAAATTTCAGACGGGCAATAAGGTCCAGCTCGCGCTCTACCTGCAGCTTCGCGCGGCGGGTGAGATCCGGATCGCGCTTGGCGCCATAGCGTCTTTCCACACCCTCGAATACCCGCTTGCGCAGGAATGAATCCATGGTGTCGTCATCCCCCACCTCATATGCAGGAAATCGGTATCCAGCATCATCCAGCGCAAACTCCAGACGGTCAGCAAAATGCAGCGTATTCTGAAGCGCTTCCGGAAGATCTGCAAAAGCCCGCGACATGGCCTTCGCCCCGCGCAGCGCACGTTGAGAATTTGAACAGAGCAGCCTGCCCGCCTGTTCCAGACCAACCCCATTGCGGATGCAGGTCAGCACATCCAGAATTTCGCGGTCTTCGCCGCGCGCATAGTGGACTCCGTTGGTGGCAAGCAGTGGCAACCTCAGGCTCCCGGCGATGCGTACCGCGGCCTGGTTGCGGCACTCCTCGGCGCGTTCTCCATGGCGCTGCAGCTCCACATACACGTTTCCCGGCCCGAATGCCTCGACCATCCGCCGGACCACGCTGCGGCCTGCGTCGTAGCCTCCGGCAGCCAGCGCGGCCGCGAGTGGACCTTCGGCGCCACCGGTAAGCGCGATCAGACCCGGCGCAAATTCGTCCAGATCGCTCAGCCGCGCCGAGCCTTCCGCCTTGGTCTTCTCTCGCATCTTGAACCGCGTGATGAGCTGTGACAGGTTCCGGTATCCAATGGTGTGGGCGCAGAGCAGCGGAATCCGAACCGGCTCCCGGGGACAGCGATTCGGCTGCCAGGCTGGCGGACGCAGCCTTTCGAGCGGCTGCCCACCGACAATAAAGTCGCTTACGGCGATCTCGGCTCCGATGCGCGCCTTGATTCCCTGCTTCTTGGCGAAGAGATGAAACCGTGCGGCTCCATACAAGCCATTACGGTCAAGCAGCCCCAGGGCGGGCATCTCCAGCTCGGTGGCGCGGTCGACCAGCGCCTCCGGAAGACTGGCTCCTTCGAGAAAGCTGAAGGCGCTGCGAGCATGAAGCTCGACATACTCAGCCTTCATCTGCCAGCCACGACGTGTAACCTCTGATACCTGTTGTTCTAGTCATAGACCCCCGCCAGAACCCAGCAATTCCGCAGCAGGTCGTGGCCCAGCACGCAGATCAGCAGTTCGCCATCCAGCACCTCCCGCGCTGCCACATCCCATGTGTCCAGCGACCAGACCTGCCCGCACCACCAGTCGCCACTTCCCCGCCACGGACCAAAGCAGCGCAAAACCTCATAGCGCCGCGACTCCAGCCAGAAGCACACAATTTCAGAGCCGTGCATCTGCACCTTGACCGCGCCTGGCAGCATCCGGCGCAGCGCTGTTACCGGCTGCGCACCCTCCTGCAATGCCGGCGGAGCTTTATAGCCGGCTTCGGGCAGTACAAAGCGTTCCAGCACGAAGTTCTCCGGCGCATGGGTGTCGAGCAGCCTGACCCTGCCAACATGCCTCTCTCCTGCCAGCGCCATCAATCGTGCATAAGTATCTTCAAAACGGGTCGGCTCCGGCTGCTGCGGCGCAAACAGGCCAAGCTGAACGCGGCTTGGATCTCCGGGCTCCGCCGACAAGCAAATCCGCGTCACCGCCCCGGGTGCAGGATGAGCCTCCAGATCCAATTGCAGCATCTTCAGCAGCAGAGCCCGATGCAGCGTCGGCACAGCCGGACGAATCGTCCGCTCATGTACCGGATGTTCGTGGCCGCCCAACGGAGACGCAGCTTGTTCGCATGCCAGCTCCCGATCCACAGGCTCCTCGATGCGCAGCGAGATGGTGACCGCAGCCAGCGCGAGCGCACGGGATCCGGCGCGCATCACCAGTTGTTCCAGCATGGGGTTCAGCACGAACAGCAGCGGCTCCAGCATCTCGACCGGATCTTCAAGCTCGATCGTCTCCTCGAGAGAGAACGCCTCCACGACCGGCTGCAGCAGATGCGGCAAACGTCCCTGCGCGCGCAGCCGAAGCTGCTTTCCCTGTTGTCCGGTGCGGGTGATCAGCGCCGTCTCTGGCAGAGCCGCCAATTCGCCAAGGGTTGCGATCCCCCAGATCGCAAATCGCTCCGCCATCTCCTGGTTCAGCCGCAAGACATCGAGCGGAAGCCGGCTCAGCTCCTTCGCTTCACCGCCTGCGGCAACGGCCTGAACGGGTACGTTTGCCGCCGTCCAGGCTGCATGCCGGGCCAGCGACAATCCAGCATCCGCATTGCCCGCGATCGCCACACAGGCGGTAAATTGCAGACGCTTCAGCTGCACAACCATGCCCTCGCCCACGGCCTGCGGATTTCCCAGCAAACGCTCGGTCCCACTCAGGTCGACGATGCACTCCCAGTCCGCGCCGCACACCCTCTCTTCCACCCTGGGTGAAAAAGACGACACAGCCTGCAGCAGGATGGTCCGGGCGCTCGCCTCTTCGGTCGAGGAATGCGGCAATACGGTCACACCGTCGAACGTCTCGACGTCAACCCGCGACATCCCCTCGCGCAGCCCCATCGCACGCGCCGCTGCATTCAGCCCGCATACCCGTTCGAGCGGACGCGCGCCCTCCATCAGAACCACCGCCGCGTGCTGCAGGGCCGACCGCAACCGTACCGCAGCCTGCGCTCCGAGCTGCGCGACGACCACGCATCCCCACAGCTCGTTGACCGTACTCACGATGCCACCCACTGCGCCCGGCTGTCCCACGACGTGGCTCGGCCCGGACCCTTTTTTCTGACCGCAGTCGAAGCTTCGGCAAACCGTCTTCGCACCACCTCCAGCCGGTAGGAGACACCCAGCATCACCGTTCCCGGCTCCGGCAGCTCTGCCTCCACACGCAGCACAAGCTCCGCGCTGGACCCGGCACAGCCAAGCTGCGAACCGTGTGGTGTGAATGGCGAAAGTACCAGCAGGCAGGTGCGCGTCCGCTCCAACGCAGCACGCCAGCGAAACCACGTGGCCAGTGGAATCTTCCGCGCCGTCTCCGCCGCAATCCCGCCCATATCGAGCACGATCGCACCAAAGCCCCCCGCCTGCACCAGCAGATCCACTGCTTTGACCGCCTGTTCCAACCGTTCCCTGGGACGCTTCGATCGCACCAGTGTCTTCGCTTCCACGTCACCCACCCGAACAGTCTGCACTCTGCTCCGCTTCGCTCCATCGGCCTCATAGCGTGATGGCAGAATCGCCGGCCGGCTATGCAGCACCAGACTTCCCCGGCGCGGCGGCAGCCGATCGGAAGCGACCTGTACCTCGCGCACCTCGCCGGCCGAAGCCAGAGCCCGGTTTGGCACTCCCGGCGTGCCAATCGACTTATCCCGCCCATACGCCACCACCCGCAACGGGGCAGCCTTTGTATTTACCGTTTGCGATCTATCCGCATCCGCATCGCGATGCTGCATGCTCTCCGCGGCGCCGGAGCAGCGCACCCACAGCAGCCGTTGCGTGTCCATGCCATTGGCAAGGCACGCTTCGGGAGACATTCCTCCCTCCGCGTCCACCCACGCGCACACATGACCTTCGCGCGTTCGCTGCGCAATATACGCGGCCGCAAGGGTCGCCCGCCCGCTCGAACGCCCGCCTACGATCTCGGTAGTTCCAGCTACCGGCAGACCGCCATGCAGCACCGCATCGAGCGTCTGGTAGCCGGTCTGGAACCCGTCCCGCACCAGGCGCGGCGCCAACGCCAGTCGTGCGCCGCCTTTTGCGTTCAACGCTTCTTCAATCTGCTTCCTCAACATACTCGAAAACGACTGCACCGCAGTAGCCATGCAGCTATTTTCGCTTTTTTTTCGCCTTTGCGCACGGGTTTAGATATCCACATTCAAACTGCACCATAGGGAGTGCAGATCTGGCAGCAGCATTCAGAATCTACTCCTCGCGCAGCACTTCCAGTGGCTTCTGCCCCAGAATCTTGTGGCTTGCGATCCATCCCGTCAGCACCGTCAGAGCCGCGGTTGCCACCAGCCCGCTCAAACTCCAGCCCCACTCGATCTGCCGCGGAATCGTCAGCGCACGCAGCAGGCCGGCCACCACCAGATTGGCAAAGAAGATCCCCACCAGCCCAGCCACCAGCCCCAGCACCGCGAACTCGATTGAAAAGATGGTTGCGATGCGCGCCCGCGTCGCCCCCAGCGTCTTCAGCACAACCACTTCGCGGATGCGCCGGTACTTTGTTCCCGCGATGCTCGAAGCCAGAATCACCGCCCCGGCGAAGATGGAAAACGCCGCCAGAAACTGCACGACATCGATAATCTGGATCACCACACCGCGAATCGTCTCCAGCGCCTGGGCCACGTTGATCACGGTCACGGTGGGATACGCCGCGTACAGCGCCCGCTGCAGTTGCGCGACCTGCTCCGGACGGGCATGGACGCCGCCGTACCACACCACCGGATACCCGCTCAGCGCGCGCTCCGGCAGGATGAACTCAGCCCGGCTGTAGGCATGCTGCCCATCAGCCTGGATCAGCGCCACCACCTTCGCGTCGAAGTGCTTGTCCTGCACCGCAAAGCTGATGGTCGAGCCGATCTTGAGCCCGAGCCGCTGCGCCTGGTGACGGGCGACCGCGACCACAGGATGCTCGGCTGAATCCGCCGCCTGCTGCGTCGTCCACCACTTGCCGTTCACCACGGTCGCCCCGGGCGGCACATCATTCGCCCAGGTCAGTTGAATCGACTGCAGCATGCGGTGCGGAAAGTTCCTGGTCTTGATCTCCGCGGCTGGAACGCCATCCAGCCCAAGTATCCGCGACGACACCACCGGCAGCAGCTCCGGCGGAGCGGTGACCGCAGGTGAGGTCTCGAGCAGATGCCTGACCCCCGCTACCTCTTCATTCGCAATGTCGACCAGGAACACGTTTGGCAGATCGGGCGCGGACGAGATATGCAGCTGTCGCACCACCGCATGCTGCATCAGGAAGACCAGCATGATCTGCATGACGCCCATCCCGAGCGCGGCCAGCAGCGCCGACGACGGATTGCCCGGACGGTATAGATTTGCCAAGCCATGCCGCAGCACCGACGGCAGATGCAGCCGCGTGCGAGATAGAAAAAACTTCAGCGACTTCAGCACCACAAAGGACGCCACCAGCAGCACCAGCAGCACGGCGACCAGCCCCAGCGAAAACCACTTGCCTACCGATGCCGAATCCGACACCCGTGACGCGATCAGCGAAAGGCCGCCCAGGATCAGCAGAAACGCAAAGATCTGCGCCACGTTCTTCTTCAGACGGCGAACGAACGTAAGCAGGAAAGGCTCATCCTGTTCATCCACCGCGCGCCGCAGGATCAGGATCGGCCGAATTCCGCGAATATCGAGCAGCGGCGGAAGCGTGAACAGCAGTGTGGTCAGCATCCCCGCTCCCAGGCCCGCCAGCACCGCATGCGGGTCGATGCGGATGTCTGGCCGCACATTGATCAGGCTGGCCAGGAGATACGGAAAGGCCATCTGAACGGCGATGCCGAGCAGCACGCCGAGCAAGCCTCCCGCCGCCCCCAGCAGCAGCGTCTGGATGAGGTAGATCTTGATGATCTGCCCCGAACTCGCACCCAGCGACTTCATGATCGCGATCGTATCCAGCCTCTGCTGCAGATGGGCGCGCATCGCCATCGCCACGCCCACCGCGCCCAGCACCAGCGCCACCAGGCTCATCAGCGAGAGCAGGCTGGTCGCCTGGTCCAGCCCCGCCGTCAGCGCCGGATTGGTCTCGCGGTAGTCGATCACCTGCGCCTCAGGCAGCAGCTTGATCAGGCGAGCCTTCAGGTCCGCCACGGCATCATCGGAGATGGGCGCGCCGTTCTTCGGCTTGGGCACCTTGAACAGAAACCGCTGGCCGGCATGGCTGCCTGGCGCGATCAAGCCGGTTTCATCCAACCCTTGCCGCGAGATCAGCACCCGCGGTCCTGCCGCGAACGATCCCGACAGCCGGTCCGGCTCGTTCACCACCACCGACGCGATGCGAAACACCTTCTTGCCGATCTTCAGCTGATCGCCAACCTGCAGTTTCAGCCGCACGAGCAGGTCGTCGGCCACCACGACGGAGTCCGCGTTCAGCACGGACGACAGCTTCCCCGCCGGATCGAGGTCGACCGTGCCATAAAAGGGATACTCCTGCGGATCGACCGCCTTGAGGGAGACCAGCAGGGGATCCATCGTCTTCGCGGCTGAGGCCATCGACAGCAACTCCGTCACCGGCGTGATGACCACTCCCTGACGTTCAATCTGCTGCAGACCTGCTGCCTCGACAGGCGACGGCTGCACAAACATGCGCGCGGAAAGATCGGCCGCCATGATGGACCGCGCGCGGTTCAGCAGCGTCGCGCGAAACGAAGAGCTGAAGCCGCGCACCCCGGTGAGAGCCGCCACGCCAATCGCTACGGAAAGAATGACGAAGAAGAACTTCCCGCGCGACGAGTGCATCTCGCGCGAAGCGATCTTACTCGCCGACCGATAACTCATACTTGGCAAACCACGCTCCTAAACAAACTCCAGTATGTCCGCTTTACGCATGGCGCCGGATCAAGCCTCCGCCCGTTGACCAGATAAGCAGCGGCCCGGCAACGACAGCAAGATCCGCCTTGACCCGTTCGATCTCTGTCGCATCCGTGTTATGTCGCATCCGGGTTATGCCTCTTCCAGCGAGGCGGCGGCTACCGCATTGCTCTCATCCAGAATCACCAGTCCGTCGCGCAGCACAATGCGCCGGTCCGCATACGACGCCAGCACCGCATCGTGCGTGACCAGCACCAGCGTCGTTCCCTCTGTCTTGTTTAGATTCAGCAGCAGTTCCAGGACAGCGGCGCCATTGACTGTATCCAGATTTCCGGTCGGCTCGTCGGCCAGCACGATGGGCGGCCGCAGCACAAACGCCCGGGCGAGCGCCACACGCTGCTGCTCGCCGCCCGAAAGCTGCACCGGATAATGATCCAGCCGGTCGCCCAGTCCAACGCTGGTCAACAACTGCCGCGCCCGCGCCAGGCCCTCGCCCTTGCTGTCGTCCGAATTCAATTCCCACGGCAACAGAACGTTTTCCAGCGCCGTCAGCGTGGGAATGAGCTGGTAGGACTGAAAGACGAATCCGATCGTCTTGCCCCGTACCTGCGCCAGCTTGTCTTCGGCCAGGTAGGAGATGGACACACCGTTGACCGCCACATCACCCGAAGATGGCGTATCCAACCCGGCGAGCAGGCCCAGCAGCGTCGATTTGCCCGAACCCGACGACCCCATGATCGCGGCAAACTGCCCGCGGGGCACCGCAAAGTCAATGCCCTTCAGGATGTCTACCGTCCGGGACCCGTTGCGGATCGACTTCCGCAGACCGCTGACCCGGATCATCTCTGCTGCATTGATTCCTTCATCATTGCTTGTTTCATCCATCAACGGCTTCCATCTCCCATCGGTTCCGGCGAGCCGTCCCAGCCGGGCCCGCATTGCACAGTCGTTGCCCTTTCGGCGTTTTGCTATTTTTAGAAGATGCAGCGTTTTCTGGTCTCTCTTATAGTAGCCGGTGCAGCAGCGGGCCTTGCAGGATGTAAAGCGGACACCTCTTCGAGGTCGTCCAGCCAGCTCGATCAGGATTCCAGTACGGCGCAACTGCGCAATGACTCTCCCCCGAAGGCGACGCCGGCATCGGCGCCTGTCGCAGCGATCGCCCATCGCGATGCAGACGATCGTCCCCTCGTCGTCTGCTTCGGCGATTCGCTCACCGCCGGATACGGCGCCGACGACGGTCAGTCGTATCCCGACTTCCTGCAGAAGGACCTCGATGCCGACGGCTTCCACTATCGCGTTGTGAACGCGGGCATCAGCGGAAATACCACGAAGGATGGCGTCGACCGCCTCGCTGAAGTGGAGGCCATGCACCCCGCGGTGGTCGTGCTCGAGTTTGGCGGCAATGACGGACTGCGCGGGCTCAAGACACAGATGACCCGCACCAATCTCGCGGTCATGATCGCGGGACTCCAGCACGCCGGCGCCAGGGTCGTGCTGGCCGGAATGACGCTCCCGCCGGACTACGGACCAGACTACGTCGCCGCCTTCACCAGCAACTATCCGGCGCTCGGCAAGAAGTTCAACGTGCCCGTTCTGCCGTTTCTGCTCGAAAACGTCTACGGCCGGCCCGGCATGATGCAGGCAGACAACATCCACGCCACCGACAGGGGCAACGAAGTGGTGGCGCGGAACGTTCTGCCGCTGGTGGAACCGCTGTTGAAGAAGTAGCGACGCGGGTGAAGAAGTAGCGAGGCGTGTGAAGAAGTAGCGAGGCTGGCGGATCAGCCTTGCTCACTCGGCTTTATCCGATCACCACGAAGGGCTGCATCAGTGTTCCGGCGACCCGCTTGGCCACCGCCACCATTTCGGTGGGACTGGTGAAGACCTTCACCAGCGGGGCGCGGCCAAACTCCGGCAGATTGACCTGCATTCCATTCCGCAGGCGGCCTGCCACCTGCTCGTCGACCGTCACCGAGGATAACTCCGGCAACAGCGTGCGGGGGTGCGGCAGCAGCGCTTCGAGCGCCGCTAAACCCTTTCCCGAAGCCGCCTTCAGTTGATCCACCGTGATCGCCTGCTCAAGCGAAAATGCCCCGGCACGCACCCGGCGCAATCCGGCCAGATGCGCCCCGCAGCCGGCCATCTGTCCCAGCTCGTGGGCGACCGAGCGCACATACCCCCCGGCCGAGACCGTCATGCGAAACGCTGCAATATCTCCGGCCAGGTCAAGCAACTCAAAAGCATGAATCGTGATCCGCGCCGGCTTGACCGGCACCGGCTTGCCCGCGCGGGCCAGCTTGTGCGCGGGCACGCCGCCCAGCTTCTTGGCCGAATACACCGGCGGCACCTGGTCTATCTCGCCCTGGAAATGGGCCGCAAGCGCGCGCAACTCGTCCAGGCTGAGTGTCAAATTTTGAGGCTCGGCCGCAGCCTCACCTTCGGCATCGAACGTGTCCGTCGCAAACCCGAAGCGGATCGTCCCGGTATACTCCTTCTCCGCCTGACCAAAGAATTGCGCCAGCCGCGTATACCGCCCCAGCAGCAGGGGGAGCACTCCCGTCGCCATGGGGTCCAGCGTCCCCAGGTGTCCGACGCTGCGCTCGCCGGTCGCCCGCCGCACCATCGAGACCACATCATGCGAGGTCATCCCGGCGGGCTTATCCAACACCAGCAGACCGTTCAGCCCGCTCCCAACGCTCTCCTCCATCAATTAAACACCGCTCCCATGACTCCGCACCAGTGATAGAAACTCGTTGCGCGTCTGCATCTGCGTCTTGAACACGCCCAGCATGGCCGAGGTCACCGTGTGCGAATGCTGCTTTTCGACGCCGCGCATCATCATGCAGAGATGCTGCGCCTCCAGGATCACCGCGACTCCCTGCGGCCGGATCGCCTCTTCGATCGCATCGGAGATCTCCCTGGTCAGCCGTTCCTGCACCTGGAGCCGCCGCGCAAACACATCGACCAGCCGCGCAGTCTTGCTCAGCCCGATCACCTTGCCCTGCGGCACATACGCTACATGCGCCTTGCCGAAGAACGGCAGCAGATGGTGCTCGCACAGCGAAAAGAACTCGATATCCTTCACGATCACCATCTCGTCGTAGTCCACATCAAAGAGCGCACCGTGCAGAACCTCGGCTACCGTCTGCCCATAGCCTCGCGTCAGGTATGCCATCGACTTTTCCATCCGCTCGGGCGTTCGCAGCAGCCCGTCGCGCTCCGGATTCTCGCCCAGCCGCCGGATCAACTCGCGGTAGAGGTCCTGCATGCTCGCCGACTCCAGCGTCGGCGCCTCCATTGTTTCGATCGCCATGACCAACCTCTTTCAACGTCCTCTTCAAAGCGTTCCGCCACCCGGCCAATCCCCCGCGCCCGCGTAGTCGAACGAGTTATTCTCCGTCTCCTCGACGTGCACCTTCTCCAGCCCCGGGTGCGCAAACGCGGCGAAGATTCCATGCAGCACCACGGCGAAGTTCTCGGTCGTAGGCACCACCCCGGAAAACTCGTCCAGCGTATTCAGGTTCGCGTGGTCGAACCGCGCCAGCACATGCTGCCTGGCAAACTGGTCCAGTTGTGCAAGGTCCGCCACCATGCCGGTCTGCGGATCGACGTCTCCGCTGAACGTGACTTCGACCACGTAGTTGTGCCCATGCCCATAAGGATTGTTGCACTTCCCGTACGCCTCGCGATTCGCGTCAGCCGACAGGCTCTCCGCATGCAGCCGATGGGACGCACTCAGATGGTATCGACGCGAAACGTACACCCTCACCTAAAACTCTCCATAGAAGTCCGCAAACAGGTCCGCCATCTCATACACCCTGACCCGGTGCAGCCTGGCGCCCGGAATCTTGCCGTCCAGACGCCGCCAGATTGCAACCGCGATGTTCTCCGTGGTCGGAATTAACTTGGCGAACTCCGCGATCTCCAGGTTGAGATGGCGATGGTCGTACACCCCGACCACTTCGCGCTCCAGGATGTCCTTCAGCAGCTTCAAATCGACCACGAAGCCGGTAACCGGATCGACGTCGCCCGCAACCGTCACTTCGAGCGTGTAGTTGTGTCCGTGCCCGTTCCGGTTGGCGCATCTGCCGAAGATGCGCTCATTCTCCTCTGCCGTCCAACTGTCGTTCCAGTAGTAATGCGCCGCTGAAAACTCGGCCTTCCGCGTCAACAAAATCATCCGGTCACCCTGATCTCCGCCTTCATCCCCGTCGTCACTGCATCACCGCGCCGTCCTGTAGCTGCGTCCCTTCCACTCCACAACTTTCCGCACCTTCACGTCCATCGCGCTGCGCGCCAGCAAAAAGACCAGCAGCGGCACGCCCAGCACCGACAACGCACAATCGACAACCGGGAAGTTGGACTTCGCCACCCGCGCATAAAAGCGCCAAAGCACCCGCGCCCACACGATCCACAGCAGGGTGCGCTGCAACGTGTTCAGGAAGGGATACAACAGCGCCACCACAGGGATCCCGGCGATCAGCAGCAGATCGAGCAGCCGAAGCAGCGCCAGCGGGATAGGACTGGGAAACAGCAGCGCCAGGTTCTTCGTCCAGCCCTCCATCATCGCCGCATTCGTCCGGTACATCCGCGTCGAAAGCGCATCCGGACCGTAGCGGAACCGCAGTCCCTTGCGCCCGCGCTTGAATGCCCGCGCCAGCGCCACGTCCTCCAGCACCTCCCGGCCTATCGCGCGATGCCCGCCCACCGCGAAGTACTCCTCGGCCACCACCATCAGGAACTGCCCGTTGGCCGCCGCAATTCGATCCTCCGCAGCGTTCACCCGCTTCAATGGATAGGCAATCGCCAACTCTGCGAATACCAGCGGCATCAGCAGCCGCTGCAGCAATCCCGTCGTCACCTGGCGCGGAGAGTAGGACAGCATCCCCACCCCATATTTCTCCAGCTCATGCCTCGCCCGCGACAGACTTCCCGGCTCATGCACCGTATCCGCATCGGTAAACACCAGCAGCCGCCCCCGCGCTGCCTGCGCTCCCGCCCAGCAGGCGTTCGTCTTGCCGGTGAACCCCGCCTGCGGCCCAAGCTCCAGATTTGGAGACTCCAGCAACGTCACGCCCGGCACCCCCGCGGCAATCTTCCGCGTGTCGTCGGCCGAAGCATCGTCCACCACGATCAGCTCCCAGTCGCGCCCGAGCTCCCAGCCCGGCTCCGACTGCTCGACCAGCGACCGGAGGCATGCCCCCAGCACATCCTGCTCGTTGCGCGCCGGCACAATCACGGAAAGCTCGAGCGGCGGCATCTGCTCAGTCAAATCCCCCGCACTCAAGCTCGCCTCGTCCACAACTTCGTATTATAGGAAGCGGAGCGTTCGAGTGCACAAACGTTGGGCAGGTGCCGTCCTGGTGACGGCGTTCTTAGCAGGCTGCGACCGCGGCGATCACCCCGGCAACATCGGCAAACCGGCACCCGAGTTCGTCATGAACGACGGCGCCCAAACCGTCGACCTCGACAAACTTCGCGGCAGGATCGTGGTTCTCAACCTCTGGGCGACCTGGTGCGCACCTTGCGTCGAAGAGCTGCCCAGCCTGCTCGAGCTGCAGCGCCGCATGCCGCAACTCGCCGTCGTGGGCGTCTCGACCGATCAGGACGAAGACGTCTATCGCCACTTCCTGGTGCAGCACCACGTCGATCTGCTCACCGTCCGCGATGCCGACCAGCGGGTCAATGCCCTCTACGGCACCGTCCAGATTCCCGAAACCTACATCATCGACCGCAACGGCATCATCCGCCGCAAGTTCATTGGCGCGCAGGACTGGACCGGTCCGGAGATCACCGACTACCTGAGCAAGCTTTAGGTGCTTCCCTCCTGAGCCGGCCTGGCAGATCTGCAGGCGCAGCCCGTCTGGCGACAAGTTTGAGGGCTGAAGCCCGGCACCATGAAGGCACGGCCGTCAGACTCACCGCGCGAGGAGCTGATCGTTGCTTCTAGTTTTCTGCGCGCTGGCAGGTATACGGGTGGGTCATCAGGTTGCGGGCTTCGTTGATGGCTCCCTGCGTGTTGTCGTTGGTCTGGACGCCGAGGCGGTACTCGTTGACGGCGCGCTCGCGCTGGCCGGTGCAGTCGAAGATGCGGCCTAGCTCGACGTGAGACCAGACCTCGGTCCAGCGCGGGTCGCCGTCGCCGCGGAGGGCGTCGCGGAAGCTGTTGGCGGCGGACTGGAAGTTGCGCTGCTGGAAGAAGATTTCGCCGATCCGGTAGGCGGCGAGCGAGCTGGTCTTGTTGGCGTCGAGCGCCTTCTGGTATTCCACCAGAGCGCCGGTCAGATCGCCTTGGGCGACCAGTTGCTGGCCCCGCAGGACGGCCACCTTCACGGCCAGGTCGGGTGTGGACTTGAGCACCCAGGCCTGCGGGTCAATGCTGATGCGGCGCGGGCGGCCAAAGGTTTCGACGGAGTAAGGAGAGTCGGTGCCGCTGACATCGACCCGGCGGATCTCCGTCTTGCCGTCGGTCTCGATGCGCAGTTCAACGGGCATGCGGAAGAGGTCGAGGTCCTGGGAGATTTCGCCGACAGTGCGGAAGCCCTTGTTGTTGCCCAAACGGTAGACGGTGTACTTGTCGGTGAACTCGGGGGCTCCGGTGCCATCGATCCACTGGGCGAAGAAGGGCGCAAGCTGGATCTGCGAGACGCGCTCGGCGACCTCTTCGACGTCGCGGCTGCGGACGCCTTTATCCGTGTAGTCGGAGAGCAGCGTGCGGATGAATTTGACGAATTTCTCCTGGCCCATCTCCCAGCGGAGCATGTGGAAGACCATTGCGCCTTTTTCCAGGGTCTCGGACTGGAACTGGGGGCTGAACGGGTCGAGGCGGCCAAGCGTGGTGAGTGGCTCGGTGTCGTAGGCGAGGGCGCCTGCGGAGACATCGACGACGGCGTTCTTGAAGGCGGTGACGCCGGCGGTATCTTCGAGGTACATCAGCTCGGCGTAGCGGGACATGCCGTTGGTGATCCAGGCATCGTTGAGCGAGTAGGGGGAGATCTCCGAGCCGAACCACTGGTGGGCGAGCGTATTGGCCAGCAGCCGGCTGGAGTTGTGGTCGACGATGCGGTTGCCGGCGATGGCGGCAACGCCCGGGCCCCAGGAGGCCGAGACGGAGTCCTCGGGGAGCTCGACGATGGCCATCTGGCCGGTCTCCGGCTGCCCGAAGGTGGAGGACATGAACTCGAACTCCTGGGCGGCGGTGTGGCCGAAGCCGAGCGCGCCGGATTTGTGCGAGTCCAGCGTATAAATCTGGAAGTTTTCGACATGCTGCGGCGCAACGAACTTGCCGGCGACGATGGTGCCCGGGAAACCGGGCTTGTTCCAGTTGAAGTCGTACTGCGTTTCGTTGCCGGCCGGCTTGGGGGTACCCACCGGGCCGGAGCCGACGACGCGCTCGTCGGACGGAACGCGGATGTGCATCTCGGCGGTGAAACGATCGGTATAGAGGCCGGTCGGCGAGATGGGAAACCATCGGCCTGGATAGAGCAGGATGGAGATGGGGTCGGCGATCGCGGCGAGCTTGATGCCTTCGACGGGGCTAGTGTCGGCGTCCTTCAGGACGCCTGCATAGGAAAACGTCCAGGTGGTTGACGTGCCGCGGGGGACCGGGTTGGCCAGCGTGAAGCGGACAGCATTCTGCGTGGACAGGCGCTCCGCGGTGAGCGGCTGCCGGCTGGCGTCGGTCACCGAGGTGAGGACGAGGCCGTTGTTGAGCTCGAAGGTGGGGGAGTTGAGATCTTCAAGGGCGGTGAAGGTCACCTGGGCGGTCGCGGTGAGCTTGTTGGCCGCGGGGTCCAGCTCGGCGTTGATGACGTAGGCGGTAACCTTCAGCTGGGGACGCGTGGGCGCCGCAAGCGCGGACGCAGTGGCAAGGCTGAGCGCGAGCAGGAGCGCGGCTTTCGCTGGGGAGGCAAGGCGCAGGATGGCGGAGCGACAGGACATGCGGAGGGAAACCTCTGAGAAGAGCGTACTTCGTCCTTCCTTTAGACGCACGGGAGCGAGCTTGGGATTGGACTGCATGGGGCCGCCCAGGGGTAGACCTTGACGCCACCCAACGCCTGACGGTGCCCGGCGGGAGCCCTGCGCCAAGCAGTTCTACGTCACTGGTGACCAGTTCTACGTCACCGGATGACCAGTTCTCCGTCACCCGGTGGCCCAGTTCGACGTCACCGGGGTGACGGCGCCGCGCGGCGGCCACGCGCGGCGCACCGACTCTTCCGGACAGCACCTCACTCATGAAAACGTCCTGAAGGTTTGCACAACTCCTGGAGCATCCGCATCTTGCGGTCAGACTACAACCTAAGTCTTATGAATACTTTGCATCCTTTCGGCACAGATGGGGGTAAAACCTTCACGGTCCGTCACTCTGCCGCGATCACCATCCGCGTCAATCCTGCCGGTTGAGGAACATGCCCGTAGGAAATACCTCCAGGCGATATTCCCCGCGCTCGAGTGCGTTGTAGTAGCGATCCTGATCGTGGTTGGGCACGTGTCCGAAGATGACCAGTTCATGCGGGAGTCCGATACCCTCCGAGATCGGGCGTGGAGGCCCGAAGGCGGCGGCAAAGTAGAGCACCAGCGCGCCCGCGGCCAGCCCGGAGCTGCACACCGCCGCGAGCTTCAGCCGCAGTCCATCCTCGCGACACGCCAGCACAAGCCCCAGTGCAAGCGCCGTCTGCAGCAACCTGGAGCCCGGATCCGAGACTCCCAGCGCAGTCGCGGGCGCCAGCAGATACAGCGGAACCATCAGCAGAATGCCGGTCCAGAGGAAACGCTCGGCGGACCGCTTGCGGTAGGCCTTGAGCAACCCGCGGATCATCAGCCA
>CAJCHN010000135.1 GCA_903970285.1 Rhodanobacteraceae bacterium
ACGACGGCAAGCAGCGCGTGGTCGCCGTGGACGGCATCGACCTGGGGGTGCGGCCGGGAGAGATCTTCGGCTTGCTGGGACCGAATGGCGCCGGCAAGACCACCACCATCAGCATCTGCACCACCCGGGCGACGCCAACCGCAGGCAGGGTGCGCATCGCCGGCATCGACGTGGTGGCGCACCCCGCCGCGGCCCGGCGTTCCATCGGCGTGGTGCCGCAGTACAACACGCTCGACCGGTCCTGCACGGTGGCGGAGAACATCAGTTTTCATTGCCTTTACTTCGGCTTCTCGCGCGCGGAAGCCAAGGCCCGCACGGCGCAGTTGCTGGATCAGTTCCGGCTGGCGGACCGAGCGAAGGCTTACCCCGCGCAGCTTTCGGGTGGTCTCGCGCAGCGCGTGCAGATTGCCCGCGCCATTGCGCACCGGCCCAAGGTGCTGTTCCTGGACGAACCCTCCGCCGGGCTCGACCCGCAGTCGCGGCTGGCCATGTGGGAGGCGGTTCGTGAGCTGCGCCAGGAGGGAATCACCGTGGTGTTGACCACGCACTACATGGAAGAGGCCGACGAACTCTGCGACCGCGTGGCCATCATCGATCATGGCAGAATCCTGGTCCAGGACACCCCGGCTGCGCTGAAGAGTTCGGTCGGCGCGGAGAAGGTGTACGAACTGCATCTGCGCGATCAGGCGGGCAGGAACGGTCTCGCCACAAAACTGCTGGCGATCGAGGGTTTAACCCACGCCGAAGCCACTGCGGACGGTCTGCGAGTGTTCACCAAGGGCGCGGATGGCGGCCTGGCAGACGTGGTGGCGGCCGCCAACCCCTATGGACTGCGCGATCTAACCATCACCGAGACCAGCCTTGAGACCGTCTTCATCAAACTGACCGGACGCGACCTGCGCGAGTAGCTGGACTGCGCATAGAAGAGACCAGAGGACATTCCATGGCGATCACCGCCGCACTGAATTCGACTTCCGAAAGAAAACAGACCGGGAACCTCGCGCTCTACGCGCAGGCCTTTGCCGGGTTGTTTCTGCGCGACCTGTACGTGCTCCGGCGCGAGCTGTTTCCCTTCGCGATCCGCGTCTGCATGAATCCGCTGCTGTTCCTGTTCGTGTTCACGTACGTGTTTCCGCATATGTCGGGCGGCGGCGCGTCGTCCAATCCCATGGGCGCGATGGGGGGCGGCGTCAACTTCTCCACCGTGCTGCTGCCCGGGTTGATGGCGGTCGCGATCATGTTTTCCGGGATTGCCGCGGTGGCGCTGCCGCTGGCGCAGGAGTTTGGCATCACCCGCGAGATCGACGATCGCGTCATGTGTCCGCTGCCGGTGGCCGCGGTGGCGGCGGAGAAGATCTGCTTCTCCGCGATGCAGAGCGTGGTGGCCGCCGCCATCGTGTTCCCGCTGGCCATCTACGTTCCGGCCACGCCGGCGCGGGCGCACGTCACCAGTTGGCCCTTCCTCGTCCTGGTGCTGATCCTGGCCAGCCTGGTCTCGGGCGCGCTGGGTCTCACCATCGGCACCGCCGTAAAGCCGCAGCAGATTGGCCTGATCTTCGGCGTGGTGGTGGTCCCGATCACATTTCTCGGCTGCGTCTACTATCCGTGGGCGGCGCTCGGCCGGCTGCCGATTCTGCAGCACGCCGTGCTGGTCAACCCGATCGTCTACATGAGCGAAGGCCTGCGCGCCGCGCTGACACCAAGCCTGCCGCACATGAATCCCTGGGCGATCCTGGGCATGCTCCTCTTCTTCCTGATTGCCCTTGGCTCTCTTGGAATGCGCGGCTTTTTGCGGCGAGTCATCAGCTGAGAGGACGATCCAGTCTGGCTCACGCGTGTCCAGCAGCCCGATCTCTGCCAGCCTGGCGCAGCCGAAACTGCTTGAACGCAGCTCCTGCAAGGCGAACCCTTCGCCGGGGCAATCCGGCTGAATCGAAGCGAGCTGCAACGTGGCTCCAAGTCAGCTATCGAAGCAGATCCTCGAGCGCCAGTGACAACTCCGTCTTTTCATCCCGGTACTTCACGATCACCGGTGTCTGCAGCGAGAGCCCCCAATCCTTGCCCTTGCCGCCCGTTACCGCCCGCGATCCCGGCACGACCACCGCCCCCGCCGGAATGATCAGCGGCATCTCCCCGGCCGCCCGGTAGATCTCCCCGCGCACCACGTCATACACCGGCGTCCCCCGCGTCAGCACCGTCCCTGCCGCCAGTACCGCCCCGGCCCGCACGATCGTGCCCTCGTAGACCCCGGTATTCCCACCCACCAGCACATCGTCTTCGATAATGACCGGCGAAGCATTCACCGGCTCGAGAACCCCGCCAATCTGTGCCGCGGCCGACAGATGCACCCGCTTTCCAATCTGGGCGCAGCTCCCCACCAGCGCGTGCGAGTCCACCATGGTGCCCTCATCCACATACGCGCCGGCGTTGATGTACATCGGCGGCAGGCAGACCACGCCGCGCGCCACGTACGCCCCCGCGCGCACCGAGCTTCCGCCCGGGACCATCCGCACGCCATCCTCAACCGTGAACCGGCGCACCGGATACGTCGCCTTGTCCACAAACGAAAACAGATCTCCCGCCATGTCCACCATCTGCCCAAGCCGGAACCCGAGCAGGATTCCCTGCTTCACCCAGGCATTCACCTTCCAGCCCGGTGCGCTGCTGGCATCCGGCTCCGCCGCCCGCACCCGCCCGCATTCCAGCGCCTCGCGCAGCTCCAGAAACGCCTCGGCAGCCTCGGCCTTCCCAACCGCCTCCGCTCCCAGCCGAAAAAACTCCTCAACCGCTCCCTGCAGGTCCACCAGGCTCATCGTCCGCATCTGCTCATTCTAAATTCAGGGGTGCCCACCCGGCCCTCGCGGACGCCCGGCATCTGCACGCGCGGAAAAGTGCCATGCCCAAAAATGGTGCAAAGCCAAGTCTGTCCAGGTCCAGACCTAACCTGCTTGTTATGAATACTTTGCATCTTTTCTACACGGGTGGGGAAGAACCTAGAACATGCGCAGATTATCCACCTTGCCCACCTCGGAATGCACCATCAGACCAAGCTCTCCGCACAGCATCTCCAGCCGGTGCCGCGTCGCCCGGCTCACCGGGACCATCGGCAGCCGCAGCGTATCGCTGCCCATGCCCAGGATCTTCATGACCGCCTTCACGGGCGCAGGACTCGGCTCCCAGAAGTGCGCCTGCATCAGCCGGAAGAAGACCCGGTTGATCCGGCGCGCCGCCATCCAGTCATTGCTCAGCGCCGCCCGCACCATCTGCGCCATCTGCGCCGGAATCACGTTGGACGCGACCGAGATCAAGCCAGCGCCCCCGAGCGCCAGCACCGGCAGTGCCAGCCCGTCGTCGCCGGCAAACACCTTGAACGACTTCGCCACGGAGGTCAGCAGTTCCGTGATCTGCGCCATGTTGCCGCTCGACTCCTTGATCCCGATCACCTGCGGCATCTCGGCCAGCCGCAGCACCGTCGCCGGCTCCAGGTTTGCGCCCGTGCGGGATGGGATGTTGTAGAGCATCACCGCCAGGTCCGTCGCTTCGACGATCGCCCGGAAGTGCTCATACTGCCCCTGCTGGCCCGGCCGGTTGTAGTACGGATTGGCCGTCAGCACCCCGGTCAGGCCCGGCAGGCTGTTCAGCCGCTTCACCCGCCGCACCGCTTCGTGGGTCGCATTGTGGGTGCAGCCGGCGAAGACCGCGACCCGTCCCGCCGCCACGGCACAGGTCGTTTCGATCACCTGCAGCCATTCTTCCTCGTTCAGCGTCGCGGCTTCGCCGGTCGTCCCGCACGGTACCAGCAACTCGATTCCGGCCTCGATCTGCGCCTCCACCAGCGCCGCCAGCGCACCTTCATCTACCGCGCCATCCGGGCCAAAAGGGGTGACCAGGGCGGTTCCACAACCAAAGAGTTCCATCACAGAGAGAGTCTATCCCGAGTGCGGTGGGCTCAACCACGGCTGCGCCGGCGGGCTCGGCGCTTGCGCCATGCGCGCCACTCCAGCAGGCAGAAGAATGACAAGAAGTAGAAGACAATGGAGCCCTTCACCACGAGGACAGGGTTCAGATCGTGCGGCCCCGAGGCGAAGAGCCCTGCGATCAGTCCAGGCGCCATCAGCAGGCTCAGCGGCTCGAAGATCAGGCTCAGCCACTCCGGCGCGGTCACAAACAGCATGGCCGCGGAGGCGACAAAGACGACAAAGGCCGTGGCCAGAGACGTAAGCACAATGCGGAGCATCAGCGACGCGAACGGCCCCAGATCCTGCCCGCCCAGCTCCTCCGGTGCGAACCGCCCGCCAAACGACACCGTGCCGCCTATACCCAGTCGCCCGCGCGCATCAGCGGCTCGCTGGATCCATTCTGGTCCACTCCGTCAACATTCATCGTGGGCGAACCGATCATCCAGTCCACGTGGATCAGGCTGGAGTTCGCCCCCTTGGCGGCCAGGGCCTCCGCATCCATCGTTTCGCCGTCGATCAGGCAGGTCGCATAGGCCTGTCCCAGCGCGATATGGCTGGCCGCGTTCTCGTCGAACAGCGTGCTCCAGAACAGGAGCCCGCTCTGCGAGATGGGCGACGAATGCGGCACCAGGGCCACCTCCCCCAGCCGTGCCGCGCCCTCGTCGGTGCCGATCAGCCGGTTGAGTACATCCTCGCCGGCTGAGGCTGTCGCCTCGACGATGCGCCCGCCTGCGAAGCGGCAGCGAATGTTCTCGATCAGGGTGCCCTGGTGCGAGAGCGGCTTCGAAGCCTGCACGACCCCGTCCACCCGATCCTTGTGCGGCGTGGTGAAGCACTCCTCGGTGGGAATGTTGGGATTACAGAAGACGCCGTTTCCGCTGGCTCCACCGCCGCCCGCCCACAGATGGTCGTCCGCAAGCCCGACCGTCAGATCGGTCGCGCCATCCGCGGAGTGGAAACGCAGCGCGTGGAAACGTTTCTCGTTCAGCAGGGCCACCCGCTGGTGAAGGTTTGCGCTGTGCGCCTTCCAGTCGGCTACGGGATCGTCGCCGGTCGCCCGCGAAGCGGTAAAGATGGCATCCCAGAGCTTGGCGACGGCTTCGTCTGCGGGCGTATCGGGAAAGACCAGCTTTGCCCAGGCAGGGGTCGCCGACGCCAGGACCGACCAGTTGATGGCATGACGCGTGATCAGTTCCATGGCCGGCTTGTTGGCCTTCGAGGCCGCGATGTTTGCCCGCGAAACCTTTGCCGGATCTTGCCCTGCCAATAAAGCAGGGTTCGCTCCGGCCAGCGCCAGGCGGGCCGCGCCCCCGCGAAACGCCGCTGCCATCCCGTCCGCAAGCCATTGCGGCGCGTGATCGAACGACTCATCCGCGGCAAACCGGAAGCGCGCCAGCGCAGCCTCATCGTCGCTGTAAAGCGTCGTCACCAGCAGCGCCCCGGCCTTGTAGGCGTGTTCGGTGATGCGCCGGACCAGCGGCATCATCTCGGTGGAGGCGGAGATGACCAGCTCCTGGCCCGCCTGCAGATTCAATCCGACATGAACGGCGAGTCTGGCGAAACGGTCGAGCTTTTCCTCAAACGGAAGCGACGCAAAAGAAACGGGCGGAGTAGCTACGGCACTGGACATGCTTCAAATCTAGGCATACGGACGGCGGAACGCAAACCCGCTCGCGCAGGATGCTTGCCTGCAGCTGCCTTATATCTGGCTGAACACATCGCGAAAGTCGTAGCAGCCGGTACGGGAGCTGAGCCACTCCGCCGCGCGCACCGCGCCCTCCGCGAACGCCCTGCGGCTGAACGATTCGTGTTTGAGCGTGATGCGGTCGGCTTCGCTGGTGGCGATGAGAACGTGCACGCCGGTCTCGTCGCCTTCGCGGCTGGCGGTGATCGGCACCGGACCGCAGGAGCAGGACGATTCGAGCGCCTTGCTGAGCGTGACCGCCGTGCCCGAAGGCGAGTCCAGCTTCGAGGCATGGTGCGTCTCGGCGATCTCGAACCGGTAGCCGGCGTCCTTCAATGCCGCACCCATCTGCGCCGCCATCTGCAGCATCACCTGCACGCCGACCGAGAAGTTCGTGCCGTAGAGCAATCCGGCATCGCGCCGCTCGACCGCAGCCCGCACATCGTGCAGCTTGTCGTACCAGCCAGTGGTTCCGATCACCATCTTGGCCCCCGTCGCCAGGCAGGCGCGCATGTTCTGCACCACTGCCTCGGGCGTGGTGAAGTCGATGACCACGTCGAATCCGGCCACAAACGGCGGTGTAAGCGCCGCTGCGTCCCGATTTTCTTTGGCATCGAGCACATGAACGCTGTGCCCGTGTTCCGCCGCTACTTCCGCCACCAGCCTGCCTGTCTTACCGTGTCCGAGAACCAGAATCCGCATCGTGCCTTACCTTTCCTGCAGCGAAACCGGGGTCGCCGCCGGAAGCGCCTGGGCAGCTCCGGCCGCGTCTGCCGCCACATCGAAGATGGATGTGTCGGGGTCGGCAAAGAAGACGCGATGCAGCGAGCGCACCGCTTCCTCCACATCCTCTTCGTCGATCATGAAGCTCATGTTGATCTCGCTTGCACCCTGCGAGATCATGCGCACGTTCACATGGCTGACCGCCGAGAAGACCCGGCCCGCGATGCCGTTATGGCCGCGAATATCTTCGCCTACCAGGCACACCAGCGCCTTGCGGCCTTCGTACTTGACGTCGGCGATCTTGCCCAGTTCGGCACAGATCGCCGGCAGTTGCTCATTCGAGTCGACGGTCAGCGAGATGCTGACCTCGCTGGTGGAGACCATGTCGATGGCGCACTTGTAGCGATCGAAGACGTCGAACACCGCCTTCAGATAACCATGCGACATGAGCATGCGGCTGGCCACGATGTCGATGATGGTCAGACGCTTCTTGGCCGCGATGCTTTTGAATGGAGACGAGCAATGCGGCGCCATGGCGGTGATCCTGGTCCCCTCGTTGGCGGGGTTGCGCGAGTTGAGCACCCACACCGGGATGCTCTTCTGCACCGCTGGGAGGATAGTCGCGGGGTGCAGCACCTTGGCTCCGAAGTAGGCAAGTTCGGCCGCCTCTTCGAAGCTGATTGTCTTCACCCGCAGCGCGTCCGGGCAGATGCGCGGATCGGTGGTCATGATGCCGTTCACGTCGGTCCAGATCTCGATGGCGCCGGCGTGCAGTCCGCCGCCCACCAGCGCCGCCGTGTAGTCGCTGCCGCCCCGGCCCAGCGTGGTAGTGATGCCGTCTTCGTTGGAGCCGATGAAGCCGCCCAGCACCGGCGTGCTGCCCTGCTCGACCAGCGGAAGGACAAGCTCGAGCAGCCGGGCTTCGATAACATCTTCCTTGGGCGCGGCCTTTCCGTAATTGGCGTCGGTAATGATGCACTTGCGCGCGTCCACATGCTGGCCCTCGAGTCCGGCCTCGTGGAAGGCCTCGGCCACCATGCGGCTGGACATGCGTTCGCCGAAGCTGACCACCAGGTCGTTGGTGCGCGGCGTCAACTCGCCCACCGCGGCGATGCCGCGCAGCAGATCATCCAATGCGTCGAACTCCTGAGTCAGCTTCGCGCTGAGCGCGGCGAACCGGGTGCCCGTCACCAACTCCGCCGCCGTCTCCAAATGGCGTTCACGCAGCTTCGCGGAGAGCGCGATCGCGCCCGCCCGATCGTCCTTGCCGGCCGCCGCCGCCGCCGCCAGAAGCTGATCCGTAACCTTCGCCATGGCGGAGACGACCACCACCGGCCGCAGTCCACGGTCGCGGCGGCCGGTCACGATCGCCGCCGTCCGCTTCATGGCGGCTGCATCTTCGACCGAGGTCCCGCCAAATTTCATCACCACGATCGACGGCCGTCCCTGCTGAAACTCCTCGCTCATACCAGCGCCGCCGTGACGTGCTTGTGCGCGGACGCAGTCCACTTCTTCCAGTCCAGTTTGCCAAGCATCGCAAGCAGTTCCGCGTTCAGCACCGCCGCGCCCGCCGCGCCGCGAATGGTGTTGTGCGAGAGCACCACGAACTTCCAATCGAGCAGGTTGCACGGCCGTAGACGTCCGACCGTCGCCGCCATGCCGTTGCCGCGCATACGGTCCAGCCGTGGCTGCGGACGATCCATCTCGCCGGCGTACTCCACCGGCTGGTCTGGAGCCGAAGGCAGCGGCTTGCCCTCGTGAATGCCGGCGAGCGGCTGAAAGTCCGCCCAGGCATTCAGAATCTGCTCGTAGGTTGCAGGCCGCTTCAGCTTGATGCTGACGCACTCGGTGTGGCCATCCTCGACCGCGACGCGATTGCAATGCGCGCTCAGCTTCATCGGCGCCAGCGCGACACGGTCGCCAACCAGCGTGCCCAGCAGCTTGCCGCACTCTTCCTGCAGCTTCTCTTCCTCGTTCTGGATAAACGGAATGACGTTGCCGAGGATATCGAGCGACGCGACCCCCGGGTAGCCGGCGCCGCTGACCGCCTGCATCGTGCTGACGAAGAGGCTCTCAATGCCGAAGCGCTGCGCCAGCGGTGCCAGCGCCATCGAAAGCCCGATGGCGCAGCAGTTGGGATTGGTCACGATGTAGCCGCCCGCATCCTTCCTCCACACCTGCGACTCAAGCAGCTCAAGGTGATCGGCGTTGACTTCGGGAACCACCAGCGGCACGTCGGCGGTCATGCGGAAGGCGCTCGAATTCGAGATTACGGCACATCCCGCGGCAGCGAACTTCGGCTCCAGCTCGTAGGCGATGGCGGAATCGAGCGCGGCGAAGATGATCTTCGGCAGTTCCCCGGACGGCATGCCCTCGGGCACGTTGGGCATCAGGGTCATGGCCGCGATCCCGGCGGGCAGCGGCGTGTCGAGCTTCCAGCGGCAGGCCTCGTCGAAGCGTTTGCCGGCACTGCGATCGCTCGCCGCCAGCCACGCGATCTCAAACCAGGGATGATGGTGCAGAAGTTGGATGAAGCGCTGGCCGACCATGCCGGTCGCCCCCAGGATGCCTACTCGTCGCCGTTCCATCGTTGTCGCGGGTCTCCCCTCTCGGTATCCATACAGGATAGCGCGGACGGAGCGGATGACAGTCCGGGGCGGGTTCCTGCAAAGTTTCCTGATTGGCCGCGAGAGAAGGCACAAAGCCTAAGCCGCAGCAATGGACCTGCGCGCGGGACCTGAGCGCAGGCCCTCCGTTACGGAGATTCCTACATGGAGAAGCTGAACTCGGCCTTTGCCGCGCCGTTGGCCGGAACTGTGACCGTTACATCCTTTTCGCCCAGCTTCTCGTGGACCGCGCCAATCACGTACTGGCCCGGCGGCAGCCCTTCCAGCGTGAACTTGCCGGTGCTTCCGGTAACCGCGAAGAACGGCGTGGGCGCCACGTTGATGAAGGCGTTCATCCAGGGATGATTGTTGCAGCGCACCGGCATCATCAGCTCCGGCTTCTTGAACTGCTTGACCACCGGCGCACCCTTCGGCCCCTGCGAGATGTCGATGGTCTCGTTGCCCACGGAGGTCGGCATGGTGTGAATGTTGTGCATGGTGAGGTCGGAGTTGCGAAACTCCACCGACCCGCCCTGCACCACGCCGATCACGTGAGGCACATACTGGCAGCCCTTCTGATCCAGCACCAAGGGCGGCAGCACCGCACCAGACTGCATCGCGGCCGGCGGTCCGCTCTTGACGTACACGAAGACGTTCGCCAGCTTGCCGTGATCGACCACATACTGCTCGGTGTAGACCGGGCCGGGCGAGCGCATGGCGCAGGCCGGATCCATGCTGGTGTCGATCTCGCGCTTGGCGGGCGCGGTCCCAGTGAAGGAGACCGAGCCGGTGATCACGCTGTTGCCGACAGGCACGCTCGAAGCCGGTGCCGCACCGGCCGGCGTCGCAGCCTTGTCGATCACCTCGGTCTGATGGGTTGCGGAATCGGTCTTGCAACCGGAGATCAGGACGGTCGAGACGCACAGCAGGGCGCTGCAACGGAGGAGGTTTTTCATGGTTCGTTTCACTCTGCTTCCCCGGCTGGATTGGACATGCAAGGCAAGGGTCTCGGCTGGCTGAATCTTAGCAGTTGGCAACCGGGCGACGTTCGCCGGTCTATAAACGCATCGCATCAAACTCATCGCGTCGAACTCATCGCGTCGATGACCGCATCGGCGAAGGCCCTGGTGCCGCTGCTTCCGCCAACATCGCGAGTCAGGGTCTTGCCCTCGCCGTAGACGTGCTCGAGCGCCTGCTGCACCACGTCTGCGGTCGCGGGCTCGTCAATGTGATGCAGCATCAGCACCGCGCTTTGCAGCAGCGCCGTGGGATTCGCCAGGTCCTTGCCGGCGATATCCGGCGCCGACCCGTGAACCGCCTCGAAGACCGCGCACTCGGCACCCAGGTTGGCGCCGGGCACGAGTCCCAGGCCGCCGACGAATGCCGAGCAGAGGTCGCTGAGGATGTCCCCGTAAAGATTCTCGGTCAGCAGAATGTCGTACTGGTAGGGGTTCAACACCAGCTGCATGCAGGTGTTATCGACGATGTGCTCCTTGTACTCGATCTCGGGAAAGCCGGCCGCAACCTTGCGCGCGCAGTCGAGGAAGAGGCCGTCGGTCAGCTTCATGATGTTGGCCTTGTGGATGGCATGGATGCGCTTGCGTCCATGCTTGCGCGCATACTCGAAGGCGGCTTTGGCAATCCGAGTGGAGCCCTTCTCGGTGATGATCTTGAGCGACTGCGCAACGCCCGGCACCACCATCACTTCGAGACCGGCGTACAGGTCCTCGGTGTTCTCACGGAAGATGATCAGGTCTACGCCGGGATAGTTGGTCTTCAAGCCGGGCAGGTTTTTGATCGGCCGGAAGTTCGCGTACAGGTCGAACTTCTTGCGCAGGGTCACGTTGATCGAGGCGAAGCCGCCGCCGATCGGCGTCGTTACCGGTCCTTTCAGCGCGACACGATTCTGCTCGATGGACTGATAGAGCGCTTTGGGGATGTACTCGCCGCTCTTCTCGAAGGCGTCCGCGCCGGCATCGTGGCGATGCCAGTCGAAGCTGCACCCGGTCTTCCTGCCTGCCGCCTCCAGAATGGCGACGACCGCCTCCGTCACCTCGGGCCCGATGCCATCGCCGGGAATCAGCGTAATTCTGTGCGCCTGCTTCACCTGTTCCGCCAAACTGTTCATCCTTTCGTGGACCTGCGTCCTTCTTTGCCGCCCAGCAACTGCTCCAGTTCTGCCTTGAACTCGCGTACGTCCTTGAAGTCCCGATAAACGCTCGCGAAACGGATGTAGGCGACCGTATCGAGATCTTTCAGACGCTCCATGATCAGCTCGCCGATGGCGCTGGTCTGGCGCTCGCGCTCCGGCGAATCCACCACGAACGACTCGGTCGCATCGACGATGGCCTGCATCTGTGCGGCCGAAACGTTGCGCTTCTGGCAGGCCTGCAGCAAGCCGTTCAGGATCTTCTGCCGGTCGAACCGCTCATGCCGCCCATCCTTCTTCACCACCATGTAGGGGATCTCGTCGATCCGCTCATAGGTGGTGAACCGCTTGTTGCAACGCTCGCACTCGCGCCGCCGCCGGATCGAATCGGCTTCCTTGCTTTCGCGCGAATCGACTACCCGATCCTG
This sequence comes from Rhodanobacteraceae bacterium, assembly GCA_903970285.1. Taxonomy (GTDB): domain Bacteria; phylum Acidobacteriota; class Terriglobia; order Terriglobales; family Acidobacteriaceae; genus Edaphobacter. The sequence continues at coordinate 11,550 of CAJCHN010000135.1, forward strand.
GGCAAATCCACAGTAAGGACACTTCATTCGCTAGAGCCGATTCTAGCAGTTGCCCGGCCTCAGAACTGGATGGACGTCCTTCCCGCCGGGCTCTTATCGGCTCACTTCGGCGGCTTCGCTGTTCCGCGCAACCTGGCGAATCGAGATCCCTTCCACCCTGGCATAGATCAGACCGAACGGGATCACCGACATGCTGGTTACAAGCCACAGCATGATGCCGGCGCTCACCGCCAGTGCCGCCGGGATGCCGAAGAGTTCGGTAAGCGCGCCGATCGCCAGCGTCTGTGCGCCGCCGCCCACTCCCGGCAACTGGACCACGCCACCGACCACGCTGAAGCCCATCAGCAGGATCGTGTGAGCGATCGTCAGATCATGCACCGGCGGCGGAAACGCCCGCATGACCAACACATAGGAAAGCGCGATGGCCAGCCAGGTCACCAGGCTCAACGCCGCCGCCAGGGCAAAGTCGGTGAGGTTGTCGACCACGTTCAAGCCATCGCGAAAAGCCAGGATCTTATGTGCAGCCGCCTCCCCCGCTGGCCTCGACACGGTGCTGACCAGTCCCTGCATCAGGCCTGCGACAGCGGCTCCTGCCAGGCGCACGGCGACGACGAACGAGCCGATCGCCAGGGTCAGCGCGGCAATTGCAAAGCCAACGCGGTGGAAGAGTTCGTGATGCGGCAGCGTCCGCAGCCCCGGCGCGAACAGCAGGTTAGCCGAAAAGATCAGCGCGAACGCTCCCAGGTCGAAGACCCGCTCGACCGTGACCACGGCGATCTGCGAGCTGAAGCTGAGGCCGGTGCGGCGCGAGACCAGCAGCGGACGGATAAGTTCGCCGATACGGCCGAAGATCGCCAGGCCGGTGAATCCTACGAACTGCGATCCGGTCAGCCCCCACCAGCCTTCCGGGCTGCGGCGCGCCGCGGGGAACGCCGGCCGCAGAAACACCGCCCAGCGCATCGCGCGGGTGATGTAGTTGGTGAGGATCACGAGGGTAGCAAGCAGAATCAGCCGAAAATCGGCCATCCGCCAGCCCGCCACAATGCCGGCCCAGTCGAAGCGAGACGTGCGCAGCTTGTATCCAACGAAAACGGCGATCAGAAGGAGGGCGATCCAGGGAACTGCGCTCCGCAGCGAGACCCGCGCCACCGGCTATTGCTCCCGGGCGAGCAGGGTTCGGGTCTGCAACAGCGCAGCCGTCTTGCGCCGGTTGAATTCGCGGATGACCCGCGCCACGTAGGCGCGGGTCTCCCGGAACGGAGGCACGCCATGGAAGCGATCGACCGCGCCCGGCCCGGCGTTGTATGCGGCCAGCGCCAGCGCAATATTGTCGTGGTAGCGCGTGAGCATCGCATCCAGGTATGCCGTCCCGCCTTCGACGTTCTCCGCGGCCAGAAACGCGTCGTGCACGCCGACCGCCGCGGCTGTGCCGGGCATGAGCTGCATTAATCCCTGAGCCCCGGTGCGCGAGACCGCATGCACATGGCCGCCGCTTTCAGCATGAACCACGCTGGCCAGAAGCTCGGTGTCGATGTGATGTTCGGCGCCAGCCCGCGACAGCATCTCGCGCAGCTCCGCAGGCGACGGTTCCACAGCCGCTGCGAACGAGGCCTCAGCCTGCGCGGCAGGAGTCTGCGCGGCAGGAGGCGGAACGGCTGGGGCGGGCGCAGGGTCGGGCACGATCTCCACTCCTACGACCGCACTGGCAGCCACGTCCATATAGTTTGTGTCGGACACAACGCCCGTCTGCGACGATGGCAGAAACAGCCGCACCTTGTCGCCCATCGGCTGCCGCCGCACGCAGTCAAAGGAAAAGCCGGTATTCAGCGTGACCCGTTCCATCGCGTGGGCGAACGCGGGCGCAAGCGTCAACAGCAACGCCAGTCCGCATTGCATCCCACGGATTCGCTTGCAATTCATTCCCAGACAGCCTACCAGAGTTAGTTGGACCCGCCATGCCCCGCAAGGGTAAGCACCTTATCGGCCGGCAAGAGGCGGTCAATTGCTTCGGCGACGCCATCCTGATGATGGGGGGCGGTTACATGCCAGCCACGCTGCGCGCCGATGCGCAGGATGTCCTCGGGAGCATTGCCCATCAGCACCGGGTAGCCGGCCACCTCCAGCATGGATAGATCGTTGAAGTTATCGCCGATGGCCATGATCTCGCTGGCCGAAATGCCTCGTGCCGCCGCCAGCCGCAGCAGCGCCGCGCCCTTGGAACAGCCGGCCGGCAGAATGTCCACGATGCTCAGGTCACGTTCCGGGTATTCGGTGCGGTTCAGCGAGATCCTGGCCGTGGCGCGGGTCTCGCCCACCGCCGCCACCCACGCGTTCTCAAGCATGCGCGTCTCCGCCCGGCGCATTCGCTCGACCGTGCCGCAGAGCATCATCTGGATCGGCAGTTCGCCGCCGAGCGCGCCTTCAATCGGGTCGACATGGCGGATGTAGGGCGCGTTCGCCTCCATCCACCGCCCGATACTGGTATGCAGGTCTTCCAATTGCTCGACCACCAGCGCCCCGTGCGTGTCTTCGCCGTCCTCACCCACCTTGTCGAAGGTGATCACCAGCGCATTGCGAAACCCGCCAAGATGGCCGCACAGCCACGTCGCCACCGGCATCTCCATGTGCGTGCGTTCGATCAGCGCAGACCCGAAGGTGCGCACCACCGCGCCGTTCGAGCTCACCAGCAGGGTCGAATCATCCAGCCCGAGGTGACGCAAAACCTTCAGCGCGTAGCTGTGACGCCGCCCGGTCGCGATCGCCAGCGTGATTCCCGCTGCTTCCGCCGCCTTCAGCGCCGCCAGGTTGCGTGCGCTCACCTGGCCGTCCGCGCCCAGCAGCGTCCCATCCAGATCCACCGCGATCATTCCCACCATTGGCTCTATTCTCTCATTGCACCAGGTCGGCCGGGCCGCATGGCCCCTCCATTAACATCAGAGGATGCCTCCGATCGCCTATCTCGAATCCGTTCGCAGCCACCACCGGCTCTCCGCCGACACTCCCCGTACGCTGGACCCGGACACGCAGGAAAGTCTCTATGTTCGTTACGACATGGACGCGCTTCGCCGCACCGCGCACCGCGACAACCCGGCCCGGTACGCCGCCGCATCTCCCCGTTCGCTCGGTATGTGGCGTTATCGCGACGTGCTGCCCGACGCCGAACCCGTCACGCTCGGCGAGGGCTGGACGCCGATGCTCCAGAGCAAGCGCTATCCGGGCCTTCTGATCAAGGAAGAAGGCGCGAACCCCACCGGCAGCTTCAAGGCACGCGGACTTGGGCTCGCCGTCACCATGGCGAAGCACTACGGACTTCAGCACCTCGCTGTACCCTCGGCCGGCAACGCCGCCGGAGCGCTCGCGGCCTACGCCGCCGCTGCGGGCATCGCGGCCCACCTCTACATGCCGCAGGACGTTCCCTTCGCCAATTACCTTGAGGGAATCGTCTACGGCGCCGACGTGCACATGGTGGACGGCCTGATCTCCGACTGCGCCCGCCTGCTGGGCGAGCAGATCAAGGCTCAGAAAGCGGCAAACCTGCCTGCCGCCGAGACCTGGTTCGACATCTCCACGCTCAAGGAACCCTTCCGCGTGGAGGGCAAGAAGACCATGGGTTACGAAGTTGCCGAACAGCTGGGCTGGACCTACCCGGATGCGATCTTCTACCCGACCGGTGGCGGAGTCGGCCTGATCGGCATGTGGAAGGCATTCGAGGAGATGGAAGCACTGGGCTGGATGGCCGCCGGCAGCAGACGCCCGAAAATGTACGCCCTGCAGTCGACCGGCTGCGCTCCGATCGCCTCGGCCTTCGAGCAGAACCAGTCTGCCAGCCAGTTCTTCCAGAACGCGGCGACCTTTGCCGCCGGTCTGCGGGTGCCGAAACCGTACGGCGACTTCATCATCCTTGAGATCGTGCGCCAATCGGGCGGGCGGGCCATCGCCAGCACCGACGAGGAGATCCTTGCCAGCATCCTCGACTACGCCCGTCATGAAGGCATCTTCCTCTCGCCCGAAGGCGCCGCCGCCACCGCCGCATACGACCAACTGATCGCCGCCGGCGAGCTCAGCCCTTCGGACCGCGTGGTGTTGTTCAATACCGGAGCCGGACTGAAGTACACCGACATGACCGCCGATGCCATGCGCCTGCGCCGTCCACAAAGCCTGCCGACATCTTTGCCTGTCGGAGGCATTATTACTCCGGTGTAGCCCGCTGCTCGAACCTCGATCCTCCGAACACCATGCCAGATTCCAGCCTCCAACTCGATCCTGCTGCGCAACCACACGCGTTCGCCGCGTTTCGGAGCGAGATGCGGCCGATGCTGCGCATCGCATTGCCGCTCATGCTGGCCGAAGTGGGCTGGATGTCGATGGGGCTGATAGACACGCTCATGGTCGGCCACCTGCCGAACGCCGCGATTCCGCTCTCGGCCGCTGCGTTGGCGCAGGTGCTCTACAACACCTTCGCCTTCGGCATCGGCGGCATCCTGCTGGGGCTCGATACCACCATCTCGCAGGCGCACGGAGCGGGCGATTACCGGGCAGCCAATCGGTGGCTGTTCCAGGGCATCCTGCTCGCGGCCGTGTTGTCGGCGCTCCTCATCGTGTTGTCGCTGGCGTCTCCGATCGGCTTCGCCCACCTGCCTACGGATCCGCGCGTCATCGCAGGTGCGGTTCCCACGCTGCGCGCGCTGTCCTGGGGAACGTTTCCGCTGTTGTTCTACTTCACGCTGCGGCGGCATCTACAGGCGTTCAACCACGTCGGCATCATCGCGGCTACGCTGGTCTCCGCCAACCTGATCAATCTGTTCTTCGACTGGCTGCTGATCTTCGGCCACGACTGGCGATTCCATCTCGGCGCGTCTACCACGAGGATTGGCTGGGATGCGCTGGGGGTCGTCGGCTCCGGCATCGCAACTTCGCTGGCGCGAACCTACCAGGCCATCTTCCTGGTGGTCGCGATCGTCATCGTCAACCGGCGCAACGGCTACGGGTTGTTTGTCCGCGGGCTCCGCGCCAGTCTTGTCCCGCATTGGGAGAGCCTGCGCCGCCTGTTGGCGCTCGGCGTGCCGTCGGGTGCCACCATCCTGGTCGAGATCCTGATCTTCGCCGTGGTCACCAGCATGATCGCGACGCTGGGTCCGGTGCCGCTGGCAGGGCACGAGATCGCGCTCAACGTCATCTCCTTCAACTTCATGTTTCCGCTTGGCATTTCGGCCGCGGCCAGCGTACGCGTCGGCCAGGCCATCGGACGCGGGGCGCCGGTCGAGGCCCGCGCCGCCGGGTGGGCGGCGATCGCCCTCGGCGCCTGCGCGATGACCGTCAGCTCCGCGCTTCTTCTCAGCCTTCCGCACGCACTTTCTGCCGCGTTTACGCGCGACCAGGCGGTCATCGCAGCGGCCGTCCCCCTGATGATGGTTGCCGCGTTCTTCCAGTTTTGCGATGGCCTGCAGGTGACCGCGATCGGAGCGCTGCGCGGCGCGGGAGACACCCGCTCCGGGCTGGTCACCCACTTGTGCAGCTACTGGCTGCTGGGCTTGCCGCTTGGGCTTTACCTCTGCTTCCCCATGAAGCTGGGGGCGCGCGGGCTCTGGCTGGGGCTCTCAGCTTCGCTCACCATCTCCGGCATCGTGCTCTTGCTGCTGTGGAGGCGGAAGCGTCTGTAGAACGCCGAATCATGGCTGACCGGCGCAGTCTGCTGACCCCACAGCCTGGCGCCGGCGCGCTCCAGCACGGTCGTCTGCCGCTCCAACCGCTGCATCTGCTCTTCCGCGACATCGATGTGGCTCTGCCCGGGCAGGTTGTCGGCGAAGCTGCAAGCCTCCACGTCCCCTCCGGCGGCAAGACGTTCCAGGCGCGCGGCGATCGGTTTCAGCCGATCCCGGGCCGCGGGTGTGTCCACGCCGACCAGCGCCAGAGTGGTGACGCTTTGGGTGAGGCGGCGCAAGTAGGTCACAAACGTCAGCGACTCGGTGCGCAGGACGTTCTCCGCGTCCGCATGGCGGCCAAACGTAGGCTCCTGCATGACGCGGTCGATGGCCTCTTCCGCGTCGTTCGAGGCGAGGCCGCAGGCGCGCCGCGCCGGCGCCAGGATTTCGCGCTCCGCCGCCGGTCGAGCCTCGGGCGGGAATGACCAGAAGTCCAACATAGCCTGCAGATACGCCGCCGCGGCGCCCGCTCCATGGCGCAGCAAACCACCGAGTTCCTCCTCGGCGCGCTCCGGCCAGAGCAGGCGCATGGCCAGGATGGCGATCACGGCTCCGGCGACGGTGGTGGCCATGCGGATGACGGCGAAGCTCCAGTCGCCCGGGTGCGGCAGGCTCAGGAGCACGAAGATAGGCGTCAGGAACAGGCAGAAGATGGCGTGATCGACGGCAAAGGAGGCGACTGCGAGCAGAGCGAAGACAGCAATGATCACCATGGTGACGTATGGATTCGACATCCAGACGGCGAGGATGGCCGCCAGAATGCCGCCGGCGACGGTTCCGGTTACGCGCTGCACGCTCTTGCGAACGGTTCCGGCGCTGAACGGCTGCAGCAAGATGATCGACGTCATGGGCAGCCAGAAGCCGTGATTGATGTGGATCAAGCGCATCACGATCACGTCTACGACCGTGACCACGGTGGTGCGGAGCGCGTGGCGGAAGCCGTTCGAGCGCATCGTCCAGTTGGCGTGCAGCGTATCCAGCCAGCGGGGCGCTTCGTCGCGGTGCAGGGTGCTGGCGAAGTGAGAAGACGGCGGCTCATTGCCGGTCCAGAGCGCATAGACCGCATCGAAGGCGATTTCGAGTTCAAGCAGCGCGTCGCGCTCTTCACGCAGCAGCAGCAGGAACAGATCCTCTCCGCTGGAGGGGCGGGTGGACAGCAGCTGTTGCCGTCTGGTGATGAACTGGAGCCGCGAGGAACCCTCGCGGGCGAACGACACGGCACCGTCCGGCGGTCGATGGTCGAGGGCGACGGCGATGGCGTGCTCGGCGCCGGCCAGCCAGTGGGTCATCTCTCTGGCTAAGCCGGAGGCGCGATGCAGTTGCAGGCGGGTGGCTGTGGCTTTCAGCTCCGAGAGACGCATGGTGCGGGCAAGCAGCATGTCCGTGGTCTCGAGCAGCACGGTCAGGTTGCGGGCGCGCAGCGTGCGAGAGGGCGCGCGGGCGCCGGTCGCGGAGATGGCGGCCCGCGCAGCTTCGATGCGCAGGCGCTGCTTGTGGCGCCAGTCGAAGCCGGGATCCACTTCGTCGACCTCCGCGTCCTTGACCTGGGCGAGGCTTTCGGTGAACTGGCCCATCCAACGGTAGCATTCGGCGACCGATCGCCGGGCCGGGCGAAAGGGGTCCAGCGGCCAGAAGAGCAGGCTGATGGCCACCGACCAGACGCCGCCGGTGAGCAGAAACGTGGTGGCGATCGCGGCCTGATGCAGCGTGTGCAGGGTCCCGTCGAGACCCGCGAAGTAGAGGATCAGGATCAGCACGGAGCAGGCGGCGAGCGGCTGCGAGAGCACGCGGCCGAAGGTAAGCGCGAAGGCGATGACCGCGGTGGCGAGGATGATGACGGCCAGATTGGGTGGGAGGATTGCTCCGACCATGAAGGCGATGTAGCCGCCGATCATCACGGTGAGCATGTTGGTGAGGCGGGTTCGGTAGGGTCCGCCGTTATCGACCAACAGCGGGTTGAAGGTGCCGATGGCGGCCGCGCCCTGGGGCACGCCGAGCACATGCGAGACCAGCGCGGCGATGCTGACGGCCGAGGCTGAACGCAGGCCGCGCGTCCATTGGAAGCGCTGGAGCCAGACGGTCAGATTCGAGAAGGCAGCCATGGATACGATCCGGGGAGTGCTGAGCGTCTTTCCCCTCACGATAACTCATGCAGGCGCGCGGCGCTCAGGGGAGACCGGCGAGCGCTTCTTCGGCGACATGGGTCTTCGAGTGGAGGGTGAGAGTGACGGCGGCGCCGAGGATGAGGAAGCCGCCGAGCCAGGCGCTGGGGCCGAGCACCTCGCCGAGGACGAAGACGCCAAGCAGCGAGCCGATGAGTGGCTCCATATTGAGCAGGATGCCGGCCTGCGAGGCGGGCACCTGGGTGAGACCCCAGTTCCACAGCAGCGTGGTGGTCGCGGTGCACAGGATGCCGCTGGCAGCGAGCGCGGCCCAGGCCTTGAGCGAGACGTGGGCGAGCGGTGGGATGCCCCAGAAGACGGGGACGACAACGGCGAGCATCAGGGTTCCGGCGAACAGACCATAGGCGGTGACGACGATGGCGGAGTGCCGCTGCATGAGCTGCTTGTTGAGCAGGATCCAGCCCAGTGCGATGAAGAGCGAGAAGACAACGATGAGGTCTCCCGCGAGCGTGGCCTGTCCGGCGCCGGGGTGGCGGCTGCCGCCGACAGCAATGAGCGCGGCGCCGAGAGTGGAACCGGCCAGAGCGAGCCAGCCGGTGAGGTCCATGCGCTCGCGGGCGAAGAGGGCGGCGCCGACGGCGAGGAAGACGGGCATGGTGCCGACCATGAGCGAGGCATGCGAGACCGTCGTGATCGAGAGGCCGTAGAACTGCAGCAGGAACTGCAGCGGGACGCCCAGGAAGGAGGCGGTGAGCAGGATGGTCCACTCACGGCGGTCGAGGGTGGGTTTGTGGGTGATGAGGACCGGCAGCAGGATGAGGCAGGCGAAGGCGAAGCGGTAGAAGACCATGGCGCCGACATTCATTTCTGCAAGCGCGATCTTGCCGAAGAAGAAGCCGCAACCCCAGAAGGCGCTGGCGAGAGCGCAGGCGGCAAAGCCCAGGGTGCGGCGTTTCAAGTGTGGCAAGCGGCTCCTTGACGGGCTTGAAGAGGATACCGGGAAGAGGGATTCGAGGATGGCACCCCTCCCCCTTGCCGATTGTTGTTTATGTTATTCAAAGCATGCGACTTAGCTTCGGTTCAAACATGGGTCCTGAAGACCTGTTGCACCAATTGTTATGCGTCCATGAGGAACGGTGCGATGAAGAGTTGTCCTGCCGGATCGGGCCGCTACGCGCGGCGCGGTCAGTTCCTGACTTGCAGATGCGTCGGGCGGTTCTCCCGCCGGCGCACGCGGTGCTCCCGCCGGGCCGCAAGCGGGCGACCGCCTGCCGACCAGCGGGAGTCCATGCGCTGGCTACCAGACGCGGCAGCTTTGCGCCGGCGTCATGGGTGAGCCGGCCTTGCAGGAGAACGCGGCGGCGAAGCCGGGCTGGTTGACGATAGGTCCGTTGGTGCGGAACTGATCCGGCGAATGGGGATCGGTGAGGACCTGGGTGCGGAGCGCCTCCGGGCGATCGTTGGCGCACCAGTTCTGGGCAAAGGCGATGTAGAAGCGCTGGGGTCCGGTGTAGCCGTCCACCTTTGCGCTGGTGTCGAGGTGTTCCTGCCTGGCGCGGGTGAGGTACGCCATGTAGGCGAGCAGCAGGCCGCCATTGTCGGCAGTGTTTTCACCCAGGGTCAGCTTACCGTTAACGTGAACGTCGTCGACGGGGACGAACTGGTTGTATTCGTTGACCAGGCAGCCGGTCTTGGCCTCAAAGCGCTTGGTGTCTTCGGGCGTCCACCAGTCGCTGAGATTGCCCTTGGCGTCGAACTTCTTGCCCTCGTCGTCGAAGCCGTGGGTGAGCTCGTGGCCGATCACGGCGCCGATGTGGCCGTAGTTGACGGCATCGTCGACCTTGGGATCGTAGAAGTTGGGCTGTAGGATGCCGGCGGGGAAGTTGATGTCGTTCATCGAGGGATCGTAGTAGGCGTTGACGGTGGGCGGCGTCATGCCCCATTCCTGGTGATCGACGGGCTGGCCGATCTTGCGCAGCTCGCGGTCGTTCTCGAACTCGACGGCGCGGATATCGTTGCCGAGGGCGTCGTCGGGCTTGACCGTGAGGGCGGTGTAATCGCGCCAATGGTCGGGGTAGCCGATCTTGTTGGCGATGGCGTTCAGCTTTTCCTTGGCGCGCAGCTTCGTGGCGGGGCTCATCCAGTCGAGCTGATCGATGTCCTGGTCCATGGCGTGTTCGATGTCGTGGACCATGACCAGCATCTTCGCCTTGGAATCGCCCGCGAAGTACTGGCTGACGTAGACCTGACCAAGCGCTTCGCCCAGAGCGCTGTCGACCTGGCCGCTGCAGCGTTTCCAGCGGGCGCGCTGTTCGGTGGATCCACTGAGGTCGTGTCCGTAGAACTCAAACGAAGCGTCGTCGAAGGGCTTAGGCAGCACAGATGTCTTGCTGGAGATGAGGTGAAAGCGCATGTAGGCGCGCAGGGTGTCGAGGTCGGTCTCGCGCACCAGCTTGACCAGGGCCGGGATGAAGGCGGGATTGGCGTCGTTGATCTCCGTCACGTGCGGCGAATGGATAGCGTCTTCGAAACGGCCGAAGGTGCCCATGGGGAAGTACCTGGTGATGTCGGCGATCGGCACCAGGTGGTAGACGGCTTCGGGATCGCGCCGCGAGGTGACGTCCATGCTGAGTTTGGCGAGCGCGGTCTCGAAGGCCATGATGGCTTTGGCCTGTTCGGCGGCTTTCTCGGGTGAGGCACCACTGAGGGTCAGGATCCTGGTTACATAGGCGACATAGTCCTTGCGCAGTTCTTCATCTTTGGCACCGGTGCGCAGATAGAAGTCGCGCTCGGGCATGCCGAGACCACCCTGGTCGATGCTGGCGATCTGCTTGGTGGCGTCTTTGAAGTCCTGCTGCTCGCCGTACGAGAAGAAGACGTTGACACCCATGCGCTGGAGCTGGCCGGTAAGGCCGGGAAGGCTGGCAAGGCCCATGGAGTCAATTTCTTTAAGGTAGGGAGCGAGCGGGGTGAGGCCCTCGCTGTTGATGGCAGCGGTATCCATGCAGGCATGGAAATAGTCGCCGATCTTCTGCTCGTTGGGGGTGCGGGCGGACCCTCCGGCGGCGGCTTTGTCGAGGATGCCGGCGAGTTCCTGGGTATTGACGTTGAAGAGATTGTAGAAGCCGTTCGCCTCCGACTGGTCGGCCGGGATGGGGTGATTGGCGGCGTAGTGGCCGCAGGCAAACTTGTAGAAGTCGTTGCACGGGTTGGCGGCAGTATCGATGGAGGAGAGATCGAAGCTGGGTGTGGGAGTGTAGACAGTCTCGGCTTTGCCGGGATTGGGCCCCTGGGCGGCGGCGACGGTGCAGGAAAGCGCGGCACCGGCAAGAACGGCGCGGAGGACCGCGGCGGCGGGTTTAGTTCCAGTCATTGAATTTTCCTTTGGTTCGGAGTCAACCGGCTGCTGGAGGATACGTTCCTTTCTTTATACCGTTCCATCGGGTTCCAGACGAAGGCCCGGCGACAACCGGCAGCCGATGCTGAGGTTCCGGGCATGATCCACGCCGGCGGGAGGTGCGTCTATCAAAGAGAAAGCGTAGAAAAGGAGGTGCGGGGAGTTGCGTTTGCGGCTGAGGCGGTGCAATCCGGGAGGGCGATGGACGGCCGGAGTGGTACTCGGCCTGCTGCTGGGTGCGGCGGAAGCCCGGGCGGCCGGGCCCGGCTTGGGAGGGTCGGGAGCCAGCAAGCCGGATCTGCGTCCGCTGACGATTCCACTGGGGCCGCTGGGCTACCAGGCGCTGCCGACGCAGTTTCTCTCGACGCTGGCCACGCTGACGACGGTGCATTTCGTCGACGAGCATCATGTGCTGCTGACCTTTACGGTGCGCAGCCTGATGCCGCGGCTGCCGGACGCGGAGCCGGACGACGACGACCGGAACGTGGCGGCAGAGCTGCTGGAGTTGCCCTCCGGCAAGGTGCTGGCGCGGACCGAGTGGAGGACGCGTGATCACCATCAGTACCTGTGGCCGCTGGGGGCCGGGCGGTTTCTGCTGCGGGTTCGGCGCAAGCTGACGGTGCTGGATCCGATGCGGAACTTCGAAGCGGGCGGAGCGGAGCAGGCGTTCCGGCAGCAGCCGCTGCTGGAGTTTCCACGGCCGATCGGATATATCTCGGTGGCGCCCGGCGGCGACCTGCTGGGCGTGGAGACGCTGCCCAGACGCAAACCGAAGCTGACGGGGGTGGCGGCGGACGCGGCGTTGATGGAGGCGGCGACGGAGGCGGCTGCACCTAACCCGAAGGGTTTGAAGAAGCGCGAGGAGGGCGAGCGGCGGCCGCCGGTGGAGATTTACTTCTTTCGCCTGGGAGCGGAAAACGCGGATGGCAGCGGCAAACTGGTGGCGCGGACGGCCGGGATGATTGGCGCGCCGGCGCTGATCAGCCTGCCGGCTACGGGGGCAGGGTACCTGGATGTGACCAAGGAGTCGCCTCAGACGTGGCTATTCGACTTCGTGAGCCATGCCGGAAGCCAGCGGCTCGAGCTTTCGCCTTACGACACGTCGTGCGTTCCGCACCCGTACTTTATCAGCCGCAGCGAATTCGTGGCGTTCGGATGCCGCGGGTCGGCGGACCGGCTGGAGCTGAGCTACTTCAACCTGAAAGGCGAGGAGCCCTGGCTTTCTGTGTTGCAGGGAACGCAGGTCTCTCCAGAGATCCTGGGTGCCCCGGCGGGCGGGCGCTTTGCGCTGAGCCGGACGCTGATATCGGACGCTTTGATCGACGCGGATAACCTGACCGCGGACGAACTGACCGCGCAGGAGATTACGGTGATGCAGAATCACGATGGCCGGGTGCTGCTGAAGGTGCAGGCGACGCCTATCCAGCGGTCGGGGCAGAACTTCGATCTGTCGCCATCGGGGACGCAGTTTGCCGTGCTGCGCGGGGGCAATCTCGAGGTGTATCCGCTGCCGGCGCTGACGGGCAAGGACCAGAAGGCGGTGGAGGAGGCGGCTAGCCTGGCTCCGCCGGCGGCGGCGGATGTGCCGGTGCGGCTGAACTCGGTCGAGGTCAAGGTCGCGCGGGACGTGGGGGACGCCGGAGCGGATGGAGCGGTGGTGGGGGATAGCAGCGGCGTAGATTCTGCAGGTGCGAAGGCAGGTGATGAAGCTGCGGCGGGGGCTGAGGGTACGGCTGGGGACCGCACTTCGGCGGCGGCGGGCGCGGCGGCTTCGGCCGGCGTTGTGACTGCGGCTGCGCCGGAGAGCGGGCGAGCGAAGAGCGCGGGGTCGGGTGGGCAGGCGCCGGGCGACGCGGGAAAGGCTCCGGGCGAGGCGGCAAAGGCTCCGGGCGACGCGGTACAGGCTCCGGGCGAGGCGCCGGCGGCCAGGAGCAACTCCGAGGGAGCGCAGGGAGATGCGCAGACCGGGAGGCGGAAGCCGCCATCCCTGTATTCGGCGGATTACCCGAAGGGACAGGGAGATCAGGCGCCGCAGGGGCAGAAGCCGGAGTAGGGCGGGTTGCCGTCAGCGATCGAGACGCACGCACAAAGGCCGGCCCGCGCATCGTGAGCGGACCGGCCTGAGGTTACCGGGGATCAGGAGCGTCGTGCGGACAGAGGGGACAGCGGCTAAAGCTGCGAAGCAAACCAGATGTTTACGGCAGGTATGAAGCCTCGCCCTCAAGCAAAATGGATCGTTTCAACAAGCGGCTCTAAGGGGTTCTAAGCGGCTTTTTTCGCGAGCACGGCGGCCTTGACGCGAGCGTTCAGGCGGGACTTGTAGCGGCTGGCGGTGTTCTTGTGCAGGACACCCTTCTGCACGCTCTTATCGAGCAGCGAGGCGGTGGAGCTGTAGACCTTCATCAGGTCGGTGGTGTCGCCTTTGGCGATGGCCTCGCGGAGCGAACGCAGGGTGCCGCGGAGTTTGGACTTGTTGGCGCGGTTGTTGGCGGTCTTGGCCACGGTCTGACGGGCGCGCTTGAGGGAGGAGACGTGATTTGCCATGGCGAAAACTCTTTTCTTGGTATGAGCCGGCGTCCTGTTGAGGGACTGGCGCGGCGAAATAGGTGCAGGCATCCGGCCGGCAGGCACACGGCCTCGCGACACTCCCTGCAAAGCTAGAGTTTACGGGAGTTCGGGGGCGGGGTCAAGAGAATGGCCGAGCTCGATCGCGCCGAATGCGCCGCGGCGGAGAGCCAGGCGGTGGACGAAAGTTGCAGGCGGGGGAGTTTCGGACTTGAAATCCTCACTTGACTGCGATTCGGGGAGGTTCTAATCTCACCGCATTATCGGCACCCGATTGGTACTTCAAACCAACCCGGTCGCAGCCCAAGCCCACCGTTCCGGTGCCGCGCGTGGCAGCCAGTCCGATAGCTTCCCTGCCTTCTCCCCGAAGCGCAACCTCCAGGCAACATGTGAATCCAATCTGCAGCGGATTCCCCAGCTTTCAACCCTGCTTCACCCTGACGGAGGTCAGATACCCGATTGATCAAAAAGGCACTGGAAATTACCCCTGGCATTGAACCTCTCTACGGCTCCCGCGACGAAAACCTGCGGCTTCTGGAAGACGGTCTGCAGGTGCAGATCGATCTTCGCTCGGATGCGATTCACCTCTGTGGCGAAGAGGGCGCGGTCGCGCGCGTGGCGCAGGTGTTCGTGGACTTCGACGCGTTGCGCAAGCTGGGTATGAGCCTGCAGAACGGCGAATTGCACGCGCTGCTGAAGCTGGTGGTGGCGGATCCCAAGGCGACGCTTCGCGGCCTGGTGGAGGCGGGCAGGCAACGGTCGGCGGGTGTGAAGCGGATGGTGCAGCCGCGCTCCGCGAACCAGAAAAAGTACGTGGAGGCGATCGAAGCGCACGACATGACCTTCGGCCTGGGACCGGCGGGAACGGGCAAGACCTACCTGGCGGTGGCGATGGCGGTTTCGGCGCTGATGGCGAAGAAGGTTTCGCGCATCATCCTGGTGCGTCCGGCGGTCGAAGCAGGGGAACGGCTGGGCTTTCTGCCAGGTTCGCTGCAGGAGAAGGTCGATCCATACCTGCGGCCGCTCTACGACGCGCTCTACGACCTGCTCGACCAGGAGAAGGTGGACAAGCTGCTGGAGCGGAATGTGATTGAAGTCGCGCCGCTGGCGTTTATGCGCGGACGCACGCTGAACGATGCGTTCATCATCATGGACGAGGCGCAGAACACGACCACCGAGCAGATGAAGATGTTTGTGACGCGGCTAGGCAATAACGCCAAGGCGGTGATCACGGGCGACCTGACGCAGACGGACCTGCCAAACCCGAAGAAGAGCGGGTTGCTGGAGGCGCTGAACGTACTCGACGGGGTAGAGGGCATCCGGTTCTGCCACTTCGAGGACGTGGACGTGGTGCGGCATCACCTGGTCCAGCGGATCGTGCGGGCGTACGACAGCTATAGCCGGGCGCAGCTGCCATTGCCGATCGGGGAAGCGGCGCTGCCGGATGCGGCGGTGACGGGTCGCGGGATCGCCCAGACGGTGGCGAAGCCGCAATAGAGCAGGTCTGTAGATTTACAGAGCAGGTCAGCAGATGGAGAGATAGCGCCGTTTCCCTGGGGGGGAACGGCGCTTTTGCGTGGGCGGCGGAGCCGCGGATCACTCCGCTTCGCCGCGAGACGATCAGGAACTCACCGATGGCCTTACTGCACGGTGATGGAGGCGGAGGCGCCGACAGAGTTGGTGAGGGTGATCTGGATGGACTGGATGTTGGCAGCGCCATCGCTGATGGTGAAGTCCTGGGTGTAGGTAAACATGGAGCCGTAGGCATCGGACGGGGTCGAGCTGAACCATGTGGAGAAGAGCGTGTCTGCGGGAATGGTGATGTCGGGCATGACCAGTTGAGTGCCGGCGACGGGCACAAAGTGGAAGGTGGCCTGGGTCATCTCGCGGGTATTGGAGAAGCCGACCAGGGCGACGGTTAACTGGTCGCCGTTGCGGGTGAGGCTGCCGGTGCTGATGACGGGGATGGCCGCCGGCACTACGATCACCAGTGGCTGCAGGGTGGTGGGCGTGACATTGACGCCGCCCGCGGTGAGGGTAAGGGGGATGGTGATCGTTCCCGCGACGGTTCCAGCCTGGAGCATGATGGGCGGCGTGGTGGTGGAATTGGCCGGGACGGTGAAGGTAAAGGTCCGGGTACCGTTGGTGAACTCGATCATCGGGTCATCCACAGGGGGCGTGACCGATGGCGCGAAGCCGAGGGTCAGGGTGGCGGTGAGCGGGACTGGGTAGGGGTTCTCAAGGGTGAAGGTCAGCATGGTCTGGGAGCCGGAAGGCGAGGACGAAGGGCCGGTGAGCGTGACCGCCGGCGGAACTGCGACGACGGTGAACGTCTGGGCGGCGGAGGTGGAATCGATTGCCGGATCGGTGACGGTCACCTGCAGGGTTCCGACCAGGGTGAGGTCCGCGGCGGGGATGACGCCGGTGAGTGTGGTCGGATTGACCAGCCTGCTGGTGACGGCGGTTCCGTTGACCTGGACGACCGAGGTGCTGACGAAGCCGGAGCCGGTGAGGGTGATGGTGGTGTCGGCTGCGCCGAGGTTGGCCATGCTGGGCGAGATGGACGTGAGCGTGAGGCCGGTGACCTGAAGCGTGACCGAACCTTTGACGGAGATGTAATCCACGGCATCGGTGGGGACGAAGTTGACGGAGAGCGTCTGCGCGCCGGGTGTCAGGATGGTGCCGGCGGCGGGAGTGTAGGTGAAGACGCCGGGCAGCGCGGCTCCGGTAACGCCGGTGACAGCGGCATCGAGTTGCGCGGCGCTGAGCGGGATGCCGTAGGCGATGCTGGCCGGCGTCGCCCAGGTGAGCGTGGGCGTCGCCTGGGTGACGGTGATGGTGACGCTCGTCGTGACGCTGGTGTAAATGTCGTTTGAAGGCGTGAAGGTGACCATGAGCGTCTGCTGGCCGGCACCGAGAACGGCGCCGGCGGCAGGCGTGTAGGTGAAGACGCCGTCGATGGCGGCCCCCTGCAGTCCGGTGGCAGTGGCGTTCAGCTGCTGCGGTCCGAGTGCCGTGCCGAAGACGATGGTGGAGACAGCGGGTGTCCAGGTGATGATGGGGGCAAATTGCTGACCGGTAAGGCTGGTGGCCGCTGAAACGCTGCCGGCGTACATGGAATCTCCCGGGTAGCTGGCGACGACGTTGTAGGTTCCTGGGCCGAGCGGATTCACTCCGGTGGCGGTGGCGGTCACGGTCTCGGTGAGTTGGGTGAGCAGAACGGAGATGGTTTGATCCTTCAGGTCGACGGCGGCGATATCCGAGATGCCGTCGCCGTTGAGGTCGGCTGCGGCGAGCGATACGGGATAGTTCCCGGTGGCCGGAGTTGCCGCCTGGGTGAAGGTGCCGTCGCCGTTGCCGGTGAGCACCGCGACCGAGTTACCGGAGCTGTTGGCGACGGCGAGATCGACGATGCCATCATGATTGAAGTCTCCGGCTGCGATCTGCCCGGAGCCGCTGGGCACGGCGGGCGAGGGTGCCGCGGTGAAGCCACCTTCGCCGTCGCCCAGGAGAATGGTGAGCACCGCGGCACCCTGGTTGACGACCGCGAGATCGGGGATGCCATCGCCGTTGAAGTCCGCGATGGTGACGGCAGTGGGCTGGGTGCCGGTGGCAGGGGTTGACGAGGCCGTGAAGGTGCCGTCGCCGTTGCCCGTGAGGATGGAGAGGGTGTTGTCGGCCTCGTTGGTGGTGACCAGGTCGAGCTTGCCATCTCCGTTCAGGTCGGCCACGGCCAGGCTGTAGTTCGGTCCTTTGCCGGTGTTGAAGGTGCCGCGGGTGGTGAAGGTTCCGTCGCCGTTGCCGAGGAAGACGGTGACGGAATTGTCGTTCGAGATGGCCAGATCGAGAACTCCATCGCGGTTGAAGTCGCCGGTAACGATCTGGCGAACGTCGTCCGGCGTGGTAAGTCCCGCGGCCGCCGTGAAGGTTCCGTCGCCCTTGCCCAGGAGGATGGTGATGGTGCTGTCGTAGTAGTTGGTGACGGCGAGATCGGGGATGCCATCCTGGTTGAAGTCGCCCACGGCGATGCCGTCGGGGTAGTTGCCGGTGGCGGGGCGCGCCGCGGCGGTGAAGGTGCCGTCCCCATTGCCGAGCAGCACGGTGAGCGACTGGCTGAATCCGTCGGCGGTCACCAGGTCGAGCCTGCCATCTCCGTTGAGGTCGGTGGCAACGATGAAGACGGGCTGCTTGCCGACTGCTGGATTGGACGGGTTCGCGAAGTTTAAAGCTGAGGCTGCGCTGCCCAGGGTCGCAGTGGCCAGGACTGCGTTGCTACTGGTCTGGTTGAGGAAAGAGATGGTTCCGGTGGGCGGGGTGCCGACGCCGGTGCCGACCGTCCTGGCGGTGAGGGTGTAGTTGCCGACTCCGCCGCTTTGCATGATGGAGGTCGTGGTAGCGAGCTTCGCTCCCGTCACTGTCAGCGGCACGGCGGGCGATGCGCTGGCAGCATTGTTGCCGGTGCCGAGGAAGACCGCCTTGTAGCTGTGAGCGCCGACGCCGGGGACGAAGCTGAAGAGAGCAGACCCGTTCGCAAGCTGCACGGTGCCGAGCAGGTGAATGTCCGAGCAGACCGGCGCGGCAGCGTCGCAGAAGCTGACCTGGCCCACGGGCAGCGTGGAAGTGGCTGAGTTGACGTTCGCGATCAGTGTCACGACGGTCTGCGCCGGGACCGTCGACACCGCGGCATCCCCGGAGGTGATCGTGAGCGAGGTGCTGGGCGTCGACTGCTGGACGATGAGCTGCACGGAAGCTGTTCCGGTGAGGAAGCTCTGCGGATCGCTGGGCGTGAAGGCGACCTGCAGGGTCTGGGTGCCGGCATTGAGGATAGTTCCAGCGGCCGGCGTGTACGCGAAGGTGCCAGGGACGGGAGCGCCGGAAGCGTCGGTCGCGACCGCGTCCAGCTGGGTGGCGCTGAGCGGCGTGCCGTAGACGATGGGCGCCGGCGTGGCCCAGGTGATGGTGGGCGCGACTGCCGGGGCGTGGTTCACCACCTGGGTGAGCGTGCCGGTTGAGGCCGCGAAGAAGCTATCGCCTGAATAGAGCGCCTGCAGCGCGTGCGACCCCTGCGTGAGCGCGCTGGTGGTGTAGGCGAAGGTGCCAGTACCGTCGAGGATTCCGCTGGCCAGCATGTTGACGCCATCCATGAGGATCATGGTGCCGGTGGGGATGGCGTCGGTCTCGGCATTGGGCACAGCGACCGCGGTGAGCGTGACGCTGCTGCCGACGGTGGAGGGATTGCTGTTGCTGGTGAGTGTGGTGCGGGTGGGAACGCCGTTGACCACCTGGGTGCCGGTGGCGGTCGAGCCCAGGAAGTTGACGTTGCCGGGCCACGCGGCCTTGACGGTCTGGGTGCCGGCGGCGAGCGAGAACGGCTGTGATCGGGCGGTGGCGGTGCCGGTAACCAGGTTGACTGCAACCTGCAGGGCTCCCCCGGTTTGTTGAGTGGCGGTGTAGAGGTCGGAGTAGCCGTCGCCGTTGGCATCGGCCACCGCGAACAGGGCTGAGGTGAAGGGCAGGCTGAGGCCACTGTAGGGGCTCGAGAAGCTCCCGGTGCCATCGTTGGTCAGGACGCTGAGCGTGGCGCCGTTGGCGACCACCAGGTCGGTGAATCCGCTGCCGGTGAACGTCCCCGCCATGGCGCCGGTGACTCCGGGTGAGGCGACTTGTACTGGAGTGGCGAAGGAATATGTGGAGGCGGTGCTGGTGTTCTGCAGGATGTTCAGCACCGGGTTGGTTCCGGAGACGGGCACCACGAAATCGGGCAGCGAACTGCCGAAAAAGCTTCCTGAGACGATCGAAAGCGCGGTTCCCCGGGTGAGGGAGACGACGGTACTGGGGGCTGCTGCCCCGGAGTCGCCAATCACGCCAAAGGTCCCGTTCTGGTTGTTGCCGAAGACGTTCAGCTGCGGCACCTGGTTGCCACTGACATTCAGGACGACGAGATCCGGGTAACCGTCTCCATTGACGTCCGCAGCGACAGGCGAGGTGAAAGTGCTGCCTCCTGAAAACGCGACCGACGAACTCGCGGTGAAAGTTCCATCGCCTTTGCCGGCGAGGAAGAGCATCGCGGGGTAGGGTGGCGTGCCGACCGCGGGCTGCGCCAAGCCGATGAGGACGATGTCCAGCTTGCCATCGTGGTTGAAATCGCCGAGCACGGCGGTCGCGGAAGACAGGCCTTGGAAGGTGACAGGTGCGGCCACGAAGGTGCCATCGCCGGCGCCGAGCACCACGCCCGCAGTGGCGGCGGAGTCGCCGCAGAGGAAGAGAAGATCGGGGATGCCGTCGCCGTTGAAGTCGCCCGCCAGAACAGCGCCTTGCGGTAACGGGGTGGCGCAGGCAGCCGGGAAGGTGACGCCTTTGGCATTGGGGCTGAAGCTTCCGTACGGCACCGAGCCGAGGACGATGGTTGCGGTGGGGCTGGTGGTGGACTGAACCAGCGCGTCGGGGATGCCGTCGTGATTGAAGTCCGCGACGATCAAGGGCAGGGGGGTGGACTGCTGTGCCTGCAGCAGTGAGACCGCGTTGAAGAACAAGGCGAGAAGCAGGACGGTCCCCAGGCGCAGACGGCCGATGCCGGCATGTTCCAGGCGCGGCTCCGCTCGCTCGGTTTGAGGAGTGCGGCGGCGGCCGAAGATGGGCAGATGCGGAGTCATGGGTTTTGCACGGTTGCGGTGGCCTGGGTGAACTGCGATGGTGTGCTGAACCCGGTGGGCGTCTGGATGGTGATGGTTGCCGTGCCGGCGGCGACGGGCACGAAGTTGGTGGTGAGGAAGCCGGTCGAGGGTGTGAAGACCAGGGGACTGGTGGAGATGGTTCCGACCGAGGTGTCGGAGCTGACGACCGTGACGTCGACATTGCCGATGCCGGGATTGACGCCCAGGTTGAACTGCTGCACCGTCAGCGATCCTGGATCGAGGACTGAAGCGTAGACGGTCAGGCCGGTGGGGTTGGAGTTGACGCTGGTGCTGAAGTTGGGGGTGCCGTAGAAAACAAAGCCGGCGGGATCGACGGTGATGGTGCCGCTGCCGTCGGTGTATCCCGGAGCGGTTTCGGTGAGCAGCGCGGTGCCGAGGCTCTGACCCTGCACGTAGATCGTTCCGACGTAGGTCCCGGTGACGTTGGTGAAGGTGAGGGACGATCCGCCGACGGTGGTGCCGTCGCTGGCGATGGTGGCGATGGCCGGGCCGCTGCTGGTGACGGTGACAGTGACCGGGTTGGGCGGCGAAACCGGCAGGTAGATACCGATACCGGCTTCCAGGTTGACGCCGGTGGTCACATTGGACACGCTAATCTGCGGAGCGGTGACGGTCGCGGTGATCTGCTGCGATTGCGCCGGAGTGGTAAAGCCGGCGGGGGTCGAAAGCGTGAGATTCGCGCTTCCGGCGGAGACTGGCTGGAAGGTGATCGTCTGGCTGCCGTCGCCGGTGTTGAAGACAACGGAGTTGGCCGAGATCGTGCCGACCGACGGCGCGGAGTCGGCGATGGCGACCGTGACCGGTCCTACTCCGGGGTTCAGGCCCAGGCCGTAGGTTTGTATGGAGGAGCTGGTCGGATCGAGCACGGCGGTAAAGACGTATTCGGTGGTCGGTCCGGAGAAGGTGGTGGTGGTGAAGCCGTTGCCGTAGTACCAGAAGAAGCCGGACGGGTTTACGGTGATGGTGTTGGTGCCGGTGGTGTATCCGGGCGCCGACTCGGTGATGGTCGCGGTGCCGACACTCTGGCCCTGAACATAGATGGTCCCGACGTAGGTGGAGCTGACGTTGGTGAAGGTGACCGTGGTGACCCCGGCGACGGTGGAGCTATTGGAAAGCGTTCCCACCAGAGGCGCGCTCGTGGTCACCGTCACCGTCACCGGGTTGGGCGGGGGGACAGGCAGGTAGATGCCGATCGAGTTCTGCTGATGAACGCCGGTGAGCACGCCACCGACCGAGATCGCAGGGGCGGTCACGGTGGCGGTTATCTGCTGCGCCTGGTTGGCTGTCTTATATCCGGCGGGAGTGACGAGGGTGAGATTGGCGGTTCCGGCGGCCACCGGCTGGAAGTTGAAAGACTTGTTGTTGTCGCCGGGATTGAAGACGAGCGAGGTGGGCGAGATGGTTCCCACCGAAGTCGCGGAGTCGGTGACCTGAAGCGTGATGGGCGCCACGCCGGGGCTGACTGGGAGGTAGTAGTTCTGGATGGCTCCCGAGGTGGGATCGACCTCGGCGATCAAAACTTGTACTGACGTGGGTTGCGAGAAGGTGGTGGTGTTGAAGTTGCCGGGATATGCAATGAAGAAGCCGGTCGCGCCGACGGTCACGGAGCTGGTTCCGCTGGTATAGCCGGGAGCGGATTCGGTGAGGGTGGCGGTTCCAGGGCTTTGTCCCTGCACGTAAAGCGTACCCGCATAGTTGCCCGAAACATTGGTGAAGGTTACCGAACTGGAGCCGACCGCGGTCGCGCTGGTTGAAAGCGTGGCAACGGCGGGCGATCCGGTGGTGACCGTGACCGTCACCGGCGAGGGCGGCGCAACCGGAAGATAGATGCCGATGGTGTTCGTCAGATTCGTTCCCGTGTTGGTGCCGCCCAGAGTGATGGCCGGAGCAGTAACCGTGGCGACGATCTGCTGACTCTTGGTCGTAGCACTGAATCCCGCGGGCGGCGTGCCGATGGTGAGGTTGGTCGTTCCCACGCCCACCGGTGTAAAGGTGAAGTTATCGGAGCTGTCTCCGGGTTGGAAGACGACGGGGCTGGTGACGGTGCCGACGGAGGTGGACGAACTGGTAATCGGCACGCTGATCGGCGCCGACCCGGGATTGATGGTGTAGCCCCCGTCGTAGGTGGAAAGATCGCTGTTGAGCGCAACCGCGGTGATGCTTACGGAGGTGGGCGCGGAGAAGGTGGTCGTCGAAAAATTTGAGTCGTAGTAGTAGACGAAGCCGCTCTGGTCGACGGTCACGGCGGTGGTCCCATTGGTGTATCCGGGAGCCGAGATGGTGAGAGTCGTGGTTCCTACGCTGATGCCCTGGATGTAAACCGTACCGATATAGTTCGAGGTCGTGTTGGGGAAGGTGAGGGTGGTCTGGCCGACGGCTGAGCCGTTGCTTGAGATCTTCGCGACCGCGGGGTTATTGCTTGTGACGGTGACCGTCACGGGGTTTGGCGGATTGACCGGCAAGTAGAGATTGATGTAGCCCTGGAGATCGTAACCGGTGGTGAAGTTGCCGCCGTTGATGGCGCTGTAGACGTACACCGCGCCGGTGGCTTCGGTGATGCCGGGCGAATCGGCGCGGATAGTGGTATTGCCAGCCGCGACGCCGGTGATGGGCACATTGACGGAGGTGGCGCCCTGCACGATGGTGATGCTGGGTGGAACGGTCGCCACCGTGGCATCGTCGGTCGACAGCGTGAACTTGATTCCGCCGGGAGGCGCGGGTGCGGAGATGGTCAGGGTGGTGTTGGTCGACGTGCTGAGATTGATCTGAGTGGTTCCAGGATTGAAGCTGGCGACGACTGTGACATCGACCGGACGAGATGCGGGTGCGTACCCCGGAGCGTTCGCGGTGACCGTCGTGGTGCCGATAAGGATGCCGGTTACCTGCGGATTGGTCGCCGCAGTCTGCTGCCCCGCGGGCACGAAGACGCTGGAGGTGACGGACGCAATGCTGGGATTGGCGATGGTGAAGCTGACGGTCGTACCGCCGGCCGGAGCGGGGGTCGCCAGGCTAAGCGCGAGGCTCTCCATCTGGGCGGGCGCGACCGGCGGAATCATGCCGAGGCTGACCTGCGCCGCGGTACCAGTCGCCATCACCGTCCCGGTGACATAGCCGGTAGCGCTTGCGGAGAGCGTCGCGTCTCCCGCGGCTACGCCGGTGTAGGTGAAGGTTCCGGTGGTCTGGCCGGCTGCTACGTTGACGGTCGCCGGTGCGATGGTGACGTTGGCAGGCGCGGAGCTGGAAAGGGTCACGACCACGCCGCCTGCGGGCGCCGGCGCGCCCAGGGTGAAGCTTCCGTTCAGGGTAGAGCCGATACCCACCAGTTCGCTCTGGGTGGTGATCGTGATGGGCGCCGGCGTGATGTTGAACATGTTGCTGGTGGCCGAAGCAAGCATGGGGCTGGACGCGATCAGCGAGTACCCGTTGGCGATGGTGCTGATTGCCAGATCGCTGAAGGTGGCGATGCCGTTGACAGCGTTCTGGGTCAAGGTTCCCGAGAGCGTCGCTCCCTCGGCGTGTCTGCCGAACGCGAGCTTCACCGCAGCCGTTGAGGAGGTGACGACCATCCCGTTGACGTCCTCGACCGCCACCTGTACCGGGGGTGTGATCGGAGAATTCAAGGGGGTGTTGACCGGCTGCACCGCGAATGCAAGTTGGGTCGGCGGACTGATGGTGATGCTGAAGGCGGCGGTCGCGACAGCGCTGTTCAGGTCGCCGGCCACCGCCGCAATCGCCTGGATGGTCTGGCTGGTCGAGATCTGGAACGGAGCCGTGTAGGGGGTGGAGGCGGTCGTCGGCGCCGAGCCATCCTGGGTGTAGAAGATGGCTGCGCCGGGCGTGGCGTCGGTGATCGAGATGGTTTGCGCCGCGGTGAAGTTCCCGCCTGCGGGGGCGATCACCGGCGTGGCCGCGACCGGCGTTGTGACGGAGGTTGTCTGAGAGGCGAAGGTGGCCGTCGTGTCGAGGATGAGCTTCGCCGGTGGCAGGGTCGCGCCGGGAGCGGTGAAGGTGACCAGGCCGGACGGCGCACCGGGGCTGGCCGCGGGGGACGCGCTGGAGTTCTGGGCGAACTGGGCGGAGAGGGTCGTCTGCCCGGAGGTCAGCACCGGGTCCGGGCTGGCGGTTACGGTGCCCATGCTGGCGGTGAGCGCTGTGACCGTGATCACCAGCGGCGGGGTTGGCGTGGTGCAAACGGTATTCCCCGCTCCCGTGGCGTAGGTATTGCAGACGCTGAGCGCAGCTGTGGTTCCCACCGGGGATGACGCGAATGCGGCCGGGACCGCTACGATGTGACTGGCCGCGGAGAGAGCGATGCTGCCGAAAGAACCGAAGGTGACCGTCGTGGAACCGCCGGTGACCCCATTCAAGGTGACCCCGCTGATGGGCAGCGACAACTCTGTGGGCGGAGCCTGCACGCTGGTGGCGGGATTGGTCTGCGGGATGCTGACAGGGCCGGCATAGCCGACGATCGAAGGCGCAACCACCGGCACGGCATACTGATTGGTCAGCGAAGCGTCGAAGGTGCCGTCGCAGACCGAGGTGGCCTGGATGAAGTAGACCAGGCCGATCACCGTGTATCCATTGGCGGGGGTAAAGGCGCTCTCGGGAATGGACTGGATGGTAGAAGCGGGAACGGCAAGCGGCTCGGTGTTGGCGCCGTTGGGCACCGCCAGCGGAATGCCCGCCGTGCTTCCGTAGCCGGTGTAGAAGCATGCAAGCAGGCTGGTCTGCTGCTGTTGCATGGCGGAGGGAAGCGTGCCAGTAAGCTGCAGCGTGGCGCCGTTGATGCCGGCGGGAATGGCAGAGCCGGTCCCAAAAGTTGCGGAGGCGATCTGAAAGGTTGGTCCCTGCGCGTGCAACATCGTCACCGCACAGGTGAGCACGAACCAGACGGCCGGCAGGATCAGCACCCGGCGAAGTCTCCTGCCGGCACGACCGATGCGGCCGCTCGAATGGAGCGGACCGGCTGGCCGGATGGGCGGAATAGCGTTCATGGTGTCGATCGCCACAAGCTGGAGTTCCTGTGAGTACACCCGGCGCAGAGGAGTGCCCGTTCCGCCCTGGTCGTTGCGAGCGTTGCCGCTCTTTGTACCTTGCCGCAGGTTTAAAACCGCTGCTGAGGAACTCCCCGGATCTGTGACCGGGAGGGTCCAGAAGACGACAAAACGTGATCCGCACACGCTAAGCGGAGTGAGAGCAAGGGCCCTTGAGGAGATTGCGTGAACGATAATGCTGCGCATCCGCGAAGTCAAACGGAAACTACCGCGCTGAAATCCAAAGGAAGGTACCCTGGTGCGGGCGCGGCTGCTTAGCGCAAATGCCGGGCCGAGCGAAACGCGACCACGCCGAGGACGCAGACCACCGCCATCAGCGCAATCCACAGCAGCGCCGGATAGCGCTCGGTAAGAGGCTTCCTTCTGCTGTACGGGACGAAGCCGGGATTGGATTGTTCCGGGCCGAGTGTGGCCGTACGCGCCGGCTCGGTGGGCTGGAAAAGCCGGCCGAAGTCGTACACCGGCGCGGCCATGCCGGGCGCGCCATAGAAGAGCGTTGCGGGCGCCGCCGCGGCGGCAAAGCAGAGTTTGCGCTCACGCATCTCCAGGCTCACCGAGCGGAGCTGCAACGGCCGATCGTCGCCATTCTGGATAGCCACCTCGACGGTGGCGGGAGATTGCCCGTTTGAACCAAGGATCGCCGGAATCGACAGCGAGGATTCGCGCACGTCCTCGCCGGCCTCGGTGAGCCGCACTCGCGAGATCTCGCCGGAAAGCTGCTCCCGCGGAGCAGCTTCCGCCGCTTCGCTGAACCCATGAGGCTGGCCCTCCGGCCGGGCCATGGCGGAGATGGTGACCGCCCGGCTGAAGTTGGTGTGGTCGGCAGGATCCAGCTCGACGGTTACCCGCTCGACGGGAACGTGCGCCGGCACCACGAAGCGCGCGACCGACTCGCGGGGACGCTGCACAATCGACGTGGTCTCGGCCACCGGAGTATAGAGAATTTGCGCCAGCCTGCTCGGCGGCACCATGGCGCCGGCTACCAACGGCGGACGGACGGCAAGCGACCGGTTGCCGGGTGCGGGGGTCAGGGTCAGCTCGATGTGCAGGAAGGGAAAGGTTGACTCCGCGATGGCGAGCGACGTGTTTCGGCCCAGCCGCTGGGCGGTCAGATCGAAGAGTGTCAACGTGCCCAGGAATGTCGGCGTGCGATCGTGCAGCGAGCGCAGGCCGGTGATGGTTGCGGAGGCCAGGAAATCGGTCGCGTCGAGCGTGAGGTCGACCTCCGAGTAAGGGCGCGACGGCATCTGCAGGTCGAAGCTCAGCTCACGCGGGCGCTTGAGCCCGAGGTTGAGGATGAGCGCGGAGTCGCCGGTGGGGAGCGTGTTCGAAAGCGTCACCGCATAGGGTGCTTCGCGACCAGCCGAGAAGATGCGCAGATCGTCAAGAGTGCCGGCGGAGTGGGCGTAGACCTGGGCGTCCAGCAGGGCGCAAGCATTCGGACTGCCTTCTTCCGAGGCATCGACGGTGAGCGCCCGCTGGAAGCGGAAGTCGGATGGGCGGGGTGGCGGCGGCGCCTCTCGCACGGCAAGGATGCCCAGCACCACGAGAGCGGCAATCGCTCTCACGCGCTGTCCCCAGGGGTCGAGCGCGGAGTCTTCAACCCAAGCCAATCTTTCTGGTAGGCGAAGCTGACCGTCAGCAGCAGCGCGCCGAGTGCAAGGAAGCTGACCACGCGGTATCCCGCCGAGAGACCCGAGATGTCATAAAGGAAGACCTTGGCGATGGTGAAGAGGATGAGCAGGAGCGCCTGCCAGCGCACGAAGGCGTTACGGCGCCAGAAGCCGGCGGCCAGCAGTACCGCCGCGTACAGCATCAGGAAGGCGGAGATGGCGAGCGACCGCTCCAGCGCGGCGTCGGCCGCGGTGAACAGGCGGCCGATCTCGCCTTCGACACACAGGATCGCCAGCAGATTGAACAGGACGAGCGAGACCGCGGCTAAGAGGCGAAACGGCTCGTAGCGTGAACGCTCCAGCGCGAAGATTTTTGAGCCTGTCCACGACACTGCCGCGAGGAGGCAGAGTCCCACCAGGCTGGTGGCAAAGCCGGCGTTGAAAAATGCAGTGGGCGCCGCCACGCTGAAGCGGATGCTCTGGGCATCGGAGGTCAGTTCCCGCAGGATCAGCAGAATGCCGACGCCGGCGATGGCTGCCAGCGCCGCCAGGAGAACCGGCAGATCCTCGGTCTTGCCGGCCGGTTCCGCTCCGGCCGTGGAGTTCGAATAGCATATCCATGCCGCACCGGCCAGTGTCGCGACCGCCACCAGCGCCGAGCCAAGATTCGCGTTCAGGAAGGGCTGCCGGTCGAGCGCCCCGTAGCTCCAGGTCCAGTGGAAAAGGACCGACGCCAGACCCAGCGCGTACCCGGCTGCGGAGAGCAGCGCGAGCGCTCGCGACGGGGCCTTCTGCTCGGCCTCGAAGCGCGTACTTGCCCAGAACAGGATGAGCCCTTCCACCAGCCACGCGGTGGTGAGCGTTTGGCCGGACGCCTTCAGCGGGATCGCCACGGTCAGGAAGACGACGGCGGCGGCCAGGTGCATGGCGGCGGCGAGGCTGGTCTTCTGCAGCCGCATCAGCCCCAGGAAAACAGCCGCCAGCGCTACCATCAGGAAGGCCAGCGAATCGTGCAGGCCGGAATCCTCAAACACCGAGTAGAGTGCGAGCGAGAGGAACGTCGCGTTTGCAAGCGGAATGAGCACCGGCAGGAGGATTCCGCCGTCCGTCTGCTCCGGAGGACTCCACAGGCGGGTCGAAACCAGGGCGAAGAGCCCCGCGAACAGGATTGCGAACAACGCGGTCTCGGTCGACTGCGCATCCCAGACGGTTACGCGTGCCGCATGGAAGAACCGCGTGTAGTACCCGATGAAGTATCCCGCCATGCCGAGGAAGGCCGGCGGCAGCAGGCGCGGCCAGGGCTTTGCGCGCAGCAGCACGATTACACCGGCTACGATGGCCGCGATATAGGTGAAGAGAAACGTCTCGTGGTCGCCGCCGGTCGAGAGCAGCACGGGGGTCAGCAGGCCGCCGACCAGGGCGTAGGCCGCCAGCAGTTCTGCATCCTGGGTGAACGCCATGAAGGCGTTCCAGGCGGTGACCAGAATCATCGCTGCCAGGGCAGCCGGGGCGGGCAGCAGGTGGTAGAGCTGGAATCCTGCCCACAGCGAGAGATAGAGCACGCCGGTGCCGACCGCCTTAAGCGTGTACGAAAAAGCGGCCAGGTTTCTGCGGCGGAAGATCTCCGACCACAGGACCAGGCCGGCACCGGCGGCCAGCCCGACGATGACTCGCCCTGCAATGCCGATCCAACCCTCCTCGATCGCCAGCTTCAACGCCCAGGCCGCGCCGAAGATGAGCGCGACGATACCGATGAAGTTGAAGAGCTGCGAGCCGAGACGGTCTTCAAGCGACTTCTGCGGGGTTGCCGCCTGCAGTTCGGCCGCCACCGTAGAAGTTCCTACGGGAGGAGCGACCTGTGTCTGAGAGGCGGCCGGGCCGGACTGCACAGCGGACGAGCCGGGTTGGATGGACAGACCCGAGGCAAACCGCGGCAACGGTGGAGGCGGCGCTCCGGCCACGCCGGCCGGAGCCGGATGAGATCCATAGGCCGTGCGGCTCAACGCCGCCACTTCCAGCTCAAGTTGGGCTACCCGGGCGGCCAGCCGTTCGACCGCACCGGAGTCCTGAGATTCGAGTGGAGGCACTGCCGGGCCGTCTTCCATGGACGTTACTCTAAAGCAAATCGCCTTCGTTCGTGGCCGCAACGGTGGGCGCAGAGCCGTTCCCGCACGCATGCGGCGTCGGGAACAAGCTCGGATGCCAACCGGCGAGGATTCGCTTTCTCCACGTTGGCTCACAGCAGCGCCATCAACCTTTCCCCGGCGCGAGGTAGCTGGTATTTTGCAGACAGTGGCGACCTCTTCTGCGACAAATCGTATGGATGGCCAGCGGCTCCTGATCGTCGATGATGACGAGTTGAGCCGCGAAGTGACCGCGTTGATCGCGGCCGAGGCCGGCTTCGACGCTGCGTGCGCGGCTTCGGGCGAGGATGCGCTGTCCATGCTCCCCGACCGTCCCCAGCCGTTCGCCATCGTATGCGACATGCAGATGCCGGGAATCTGCGGCGATGCCCTGGCCCGCCGCCTGCGTGCCGCCTGCGGACCGCAGACGCTGCTGCTTGCGATGAGTGGAAGCCCGGTAGCCGAGGACCAGAGACAGGGCTTCGATGGCTTTCTGCTGAAGCCGTTCTCCGCTGATGATCTGCGTGCTGCGTGCACACGCGAGGCGGTCGCGTCCGACCGTGCGAACGCTTTCGAAGCGCCGATCCTAGACCTGTCCGTCTACGAAAAGTTCGCCCGGACGCTGCCGCCGGCGCAGCTGGCGGGGCTCTACCGCATGTGCCTTGACGATGCCAGAAAGCGCTACGCTGTGATGCAGGCCGCCTTGAGGCAGGGCGACGACCACGCCTACCGCCGCGCCGCCCATGCCATCAAAGGCGGATGTGGCATGGTGGGTGCCATGGAGCTTGCCGGATTGGCGGCCGAGATGGAGCTTCGCGGAGTTCCGGAGTCAGGCAGCGAATGCCGTCTCCAGCAGTTCCCCGCCGCCGCCCGGCTGGAGCGTATGCTGGGAGACAAAGCGACTGGCACAGAAGCCGCTGCCGTCGCTCAGACGTGATCGTTCTGTGTATCCTGCAGATTCTGGAGATCGCCCTTTTATGAGTGCTGCCCCGCTGAAGCAAACTGCTCCTCCTCTTCCCGGCTCCATCCGCATCGTGGTCGCAGACGATCATCCGGTCGTTCGCTTTGGCGTCAAGAACATGCTGATGAGCGAACCCGGCTTTGAGGTGGTCGGCGAAGCGGAGGACGGCGACGACGCCATCACCCAGACGCTTGAGCTTGAACCCGACATCCTGCTGTTGGACCTGCAGATGCCGCGCCTGCCGGGCCTCGAAGCCATGCGCGCCATCATGTCGCGGTCGCCGCGGGTGAAGATCATTCTGCTCACCAGCACCATCTCCACCCAGCAGGTGATCGAGGCGCTGCAGATTGGCGCCCGCGGCATCGTGTTGAAGGATTCGGTTGCCGGCGATCTCGCATCGTCGCTGCGCGCCGTCTTATCGGGCGACTACTGGATCGGCGGCGAGCGTGTGGTCAACCTGCTGAAGGCGCTGCACGAGCTGATGCAGCAGGCCGCCGCAGTGCCTGAGCGCAAGACGTACGGACTCACTCCGCGCGAACTCGAAGTGGTGCAATGCATCGTGGAAGGCTGCAGCAACAAGGACATCGCCAAGCAGTTCGGCATCTCGGAGGAGACGGTGAAGCGCCACCTGTCGAACATCTTCGACAAGACGGGCGTCTCCACGCGGCTGGAACTCGCGCTCTTTGCCATTGCGCATAAGCTGGTGAGCCCGGACGGAGAGTAGGCCGGCAACAGCCTGACTGCGGAGACGGAGGCAACCGTTCGCGGATGTGCTCCATCTGCGATCCCGCTGGCGTCTTTTTTTCATGGCGTCAGGAATGCATCGCCAGCTTTGCCCGGTCATCCATACAATCAAGAATGATGAGCGATGCGTTTTACGACGTCCTTGTGATTGGCGCCGGACCGACCGGCCTGGCCTGCGCCATCGACGCGCAGCGGGCGGGGTTCAATGTGGTCTGCGTGGATAAGGGCTGCCTTTGCAATTCGCTCTTCCACTACCCATCCAACATGACCTTTTTCACCACGCCGGAGCTGCTGGAGATCGGTTCGATGCCTTTTTCCAGCCCCAACCAGAAGCCAAACCGGAATGAGGCGCTGGAGTACTACCGCAAGGTCGCGGAGCACTACCAGCTCAACGTGCTCCAGTACCACACCGTCGAGGCGGTGCAGGGACGCGATGGCGAGTTCACGGTCCACACCACCGACCGCTTCGGCCGCAACTTGCATTTGCGCGCACGCAAGCTGATCGTGGCCACCGGGTACTACGATCTGCCGAACTATCTTGGCATCCAGGGCGAAGATCTAGCCAAGGTGGAGCATTACTACCACGAGCCCCATCCCTACTTCGGGATGAACGTGCTCGTCATAGGCGGGAAGAACTCCGCTGCCATCGCCGCCCTTGATCTGTGGCGGCATGGCGCGAAGGTAACCCTGGTCCATCGGGGGGCGGAACTCCATCGCCACATCAAGTACTGGATCAAACCGGACATAGAGAATCGAATTAAGAACGGCGAGATCGACGCGTTCTTCGAGGCGACGGTTCAGACCATTACTGAGGACTCCGTCACTCTCCGCACCCCGCGGGGAGAGGTGACGCTGGCGAACGACTTCGTGTTCGCCCTCACCGGCTATCACCCGGACTTCAGCTTTCTGGAGCGCCTCGGCGTGCGCCTGGATGAGGAAAATGACCGCTGCCCGGTCTGCGATCCTGGCTCGCTCGAGTCGAATGTGCCCGGCATCTACCTGGCCGGAGTGATCGTCGCGGGGGAACGAACGAATGAAATCTTCATCGAGAACGGGCGCTTCCACGGCAAGTTGATCGCCGACTCGCTACGATCAAAATTGTTGTTGCAACCACCTATCGAGTTGCCTGCTGTCTCGGTATAATTACCGAAAAAACAACTCAGATAACGATCGTCACTGTTCTCCCCAGGTACGCCAGTCCACCTTCGAAAGACCGACGCACACGTGACATGCACACAGGGTAAGTTCCAGCAAAGCCTGCGCCTGGTTGGCTGCGGGTTGTGGCTGGGTTGTCTCATTGCAGCTTCGGCCAGGGCCCAGAATGCTCCCCGCGCGAACTTCGGCCAGACGGCGAAGGGTGAGGGCGTCCTCCAGGGACTCGTGTTGGACCCATCCGGTGCGCGGGTGGCGCAAGCCTCCGTGCACGTCTCAGGATCCGCTGGCGAGGCGGTTCTGACAACTGACCGCGCGGGCCACTTCTCCGTCTCGATCGCCGCCGGCAGTTATACGGTCGAGGTGCAGGCTGCCGGATTCGCTCTCTTCGAGCGAGATAGCGTCATCGTTCCGTCTGCCCAAACAGCCAGCCTCAATGTCGAATTGACGATCGCGCCGCGGGCGGAAGTCCTCGATGTGCCGCTCGAGCCAGATCAGAGTACCTCCGCCAGCGCCAACCGGAGTGCGTTCGTCTTCGGCGACGTCGAACTGGCGCGCCTCTCGGACGATGATGCGACGCTGCAAAAGCAGCTGCTGGCGTTCGCCGGCGTGGGCGGCTTCGGCTCCCCGCAGATCTATGTCGATGGCTTCAGCGGCGGACACTTTCCGCCGAAAAACTCGATCCGGCAGGTTCGGATCAACGAAAACCCATACTCCGCCCAGTACGACGCGCCGGGCTTTGGCCGCGTCGAGGTTTCCACACGCCCGGGAACCGGCTCCTGGCACGGCAGTCTTTCAAGCCAGGGCTACAACGCTCCATTCAACGCCCAGAACCCTTACACCGGCGCCGAACCGCCCTATTATGCGCTTCACCTGGACGAGACGCTGAGCGGTCCGCTCAACCACAAGACGTCCTTCTTCGCTTCTGGCCTTTACAACGACCAGCAGTACAACTCGGTCGTGAATGCGGTCGATCTGACCAGCCTCGCCGGGCTGTCCGAAGCCGTACCCGCACCCCACACCACCGAGGACGGTACGCTGCGGCTGGACCGACAGGTCTCCGCCAACAATACCGGCAGCGCCCGTTACGAGATGGATCGCGAGCATCAGGAAAATGTCGGCGTCGGCCTGCTGGTGCTTCCCACGGAGGGTTACACCACCAACACCACCACCCAGACGCTGCAGTTGAGCGATACGCAGATCCTGTCTCCGAGGATCGTCGGCGAAGGCCGCTTTCAATACATCCGCACCCGTCTGAACCAGGTCTCGCCCGATAACTCGCCCACCCTCATCGTTCAGGGCATCTCCTACGGCGGCGG
Source organism: Rhodanobacteraceae bacterium (assembly GCA_903970285.1). Taxonomy (GTDB): domain Bacteria; phylum Acidobacteriota; class Terriglobia; order Terriglobales; family Acidobacteriaceae; genus Edaphobacter. The sequence continues at coordinate 44,998 of CAJCHN010000135.1, forward strand.
CAGCAGCGCAGGCAACGTGACGGACAACCAGGACCGCTTCGAGTTCCAGGAGCATCTATCCCTCGACGAGGGCAAGCACTTCCTGCGTGCCGGAGCCCGCTATCGTCTCATCCGCGACGCCAATGCATCCACCGCGAACTTCAATGGCGAGTTCACCTTTCCCGATCTCGCGAGCTATGCAGCCACCCGCGCCGCCTCGGAGTTTGGCGCGACCCAATTCAGCCTGACCACCGGGCAGACCGCGGCCAAGATCCTGACCGGTGACCTGGGCGTCTACGCCGACGACGAGTGGAAGGCCACGCGAAGTGTGACCCTCAATTACGGGCTTCGGTTCGAGAGCCAGACCGCCATTCCAGATCACTCTGATTGGGCTCCGCGCCTGGGCGCGGCCTGGGCGATCCACCATGGCGCAGCCAAAGCGCCGTGGCTGGTGCTGCGCGGCGGCTTCGGCCTCTTCTATACCCGTTTCGATGCCGCCAACCTGCTGACCTCGGTGCGCCAGAACGGCGTCTCGCAGCAGACCTTCGTCATCAAAAATCCGCAATTCTACGCCACCATTCCCAGCGACCTGGGCGCGGCCACAACACCGACACCCTACAGGGTCTCGCCCTCGCTGCGCACCCAGTACGACATGGTGGGCGGCCTCACCGGGGAGCATCAGTTCGGCCGGCACGGCACCGTTTCCGTGAATTTCCTAGAGGATCGAGGCGTCCACCAGTACATCTCGCGCAATATCAACGCGCCCCTGCCCGGGACCTACGAGGCCGGCGCACCCATCCGCCCACTCGGCGGCAGCGGCGACCTCTACCAGTTCTCCTCGGACGGAACCAGCAGCCAGACCATCTTCTTTACCAATGCCAGCCTGAATCTCAAGCGTTGGCTCAGCCTCTACGGCTTCTATGTCGCGCAGCGAATCCGCACCGACACTACCTCGCCAGCCAGCTTCCCCTCCAATCAGTACAACCTGCGCCAGGACTACGGCCCGTCTTCAACCACCAACCCGCAGCAGTACTACCTGGGCGCCTTCTTCGATCTGCCCCACCGCGGCAATCTCACGCTGACGCTCAACGGAAATACCGCGCCGCCCTTCAACATCACCACCGGCCAGGACAATAACGGAGACTCTATCTACAACGATCGGCCGGCGTTCGCCACCGATCTCACCCGGGCTTCCGTCGTACGAACGCGGTTTGGAGCCTTCGATACCGCACCGATTGCCGGTCAGACCATCATTCCGATCAACTTCGGTCACTCGCCATCTTTGCTCGGCCTGGACATGCAGGCGGGGAAGTCGTTTGCGGTGGGTCCGAGGCGTCAAGCCGCTCCCGGCGCCGGAGCCAAACCCTCCGGCGCGCTCGACCGGCCTTTCCAACTCAAGTTTTCGGTAGAGGCCCAAAACCTGTTTAATCAGGTCAATCCGGCCCAGCCGATCGGCGTGCTCAGCTCGCCACTGTTCGGCCGCTCACTCTCTCTTGCACCCTTGTACTCAAGCAACCAGGCGGCCAACCGGACGATCCTGCTGCACGGCCGCTTCAGCTTCTGATATGTACCTCGACGCCTTCGCGAGCGGGTGATTCTTAGGGTGGCCGTTGTAGGGGCTTCCACTCGGCGTCCAGGCTGAGTGGCGGATGAAGGGC
>CAJCHN010000136.1 GCA_903970285.1 Rhodanobacteraceae bacterium
ATGTCAGCACATCCTTCACCGCCGCATTCTTCAGCACCAGGTCCAGATACTCCCGGTAAGTCGCCGCGACGGCCCTATCCCGCAATGCATCCTCCGGCCCCAGCCGGCGGTCGTTCACATCCATCTCGGTCACGTAAATCTCGAGCCCCATCGCGCTCACCGCGTCCAGAAATCCCGCCAGTCCACTCCCGTAACTGCCCCCAGCCGAGACATGCGACTGCACCCCGACCGCATCGATCAACCCCTTTGCATGAAGCCCCTTCACCAGTTCGAGCACCGCAGCCCGCTTCTTCGCCGACCCCTCGTCCTCGCCTTCAATGCCGTAGTCGTTATAGGTCAGCTTCGCCCCCGGATCCGCGGCACGCGCGGTCTTGAACGCCAGTTCGATGAACCCAGGCCCCAGCAGCTTGTACCACGGCCCGTCACGCAATCCATCCGGCAGTCCATCCGGCGGCTGCACCGCCTCATTCACCACATCCCACGACTGGAACTTGCCCTTGTAACGCGTCATCACGGTTTCGATGTGCGAGGTCAGCAGCGTGGCTGCATTCTCCTTCGTGGCAAAACCCTCAAACCAGCCCGGAAGCTGCCGGTGCCAGCACAGATTATGCCCGCGCAGCCTCATGCCATTCTCTGCGGCAAACGCCACCAGCTTATCCGCCGCGGAAAAGTTGAACTGGTCCGGAGCCGGGCGCATCGGGGCCCACTTCATCGCATTCTCCGCCACCAGGATCCCTGCCTGCTGCTTCACCAGCGCAGTGTAGGCCTCGTCCTTCCCCAGCAAGCCCACATTCACCGCGCACCCGTACGCAATCCCCCGCGCCTCCGCGTGAGCCTTCAGCGAGTTCTCCCCATCAACCCCATGGAGCACCGAAACTTGGACCGTAGGAGGCAGCCGGTTCGGCGGATTCGCGACCCGATGCCGCGCACATCCCGCCAGCCCGGCCAGCCCGGCTGTTCCCAGAAACCGCCGCCGATCCCACCTCACGATTTCTTCTCCTCGCACGCGAGCTGGCGCATCTCCCCCATCCACCTCAGGTAGCTTCCAATCTGACCCCGCTCGGAAACAAATAACGCCCAGAAATCACGAAGGCGCAGCGATCCCGCTGGCTTTCCGCTATACGTCTCCACCCGCCAGCGCAGGTAAGGACTCCTCCACGGCGTCAGCCGGTACCCGGCACATCCGCTCCACCACAAACGAACCGCACTCACGATGGCCCTGATCACCCACCCAGTATAGGCGGCAGAAGGAGACCCTCTCACACCTCCACCCCGCGAACTGAAGCTGCGAGGGGCTGATCACCTGGAAGTGCATGCCCAGAAATGGTGCAACATTCCGGGTGTCGTGTTCCACCCGTAACCCGAGTGGTTTGAAGAAGATAAGCAACAATCCCCCGGGGGGGGACCCTACTTCAGATACGTGAACAGATTGTTCTGGCTCAACGTGGATACGGTGCTGATCAGCGCCTGGTACTGCACCTCAGACGTCTTCAACTGCGTTGCAACCGTCGCCGTATCCGCCGAAAGCAGCGTCGTCTGCTGTGCCTCCAGGATCGCCGACTGTGTCTGCGCGTAAGTGCTCGTATCCGTCAGCTGCTTCAGCGAGGTGTCGATCTTGCTCTGCTGCGTGCTCACCGTGCCGAGCGCCGCGCCGAGCGCGGACGAGTCCGCCGCCACCGCAGTGCCGGACCCGCTCTGCAGATCGCTCACCAGCTGATTCAGCGCTCCCAGCAGGTCTGAGCCCGCCGCCGAAAACACCGAGGAGCCCGCCAGGTTCAACGGCACGCTCTGCCCGTTCGGCGTCACCGCCCTGTTGGTCACCGCGTCGCCGGCATACACTGCTGTCGCCGGAGTGGTGGTCGTGTCCAGGGTGTACGGCTGGGTATGACCCTGGCTCCCGCTGAAGATATAGTTGCCGCCATAGCTGGTATTCGCCAGCGAGAGCACATCGTCCCGGATTGCCGAAACCTGCAGCGCGGTCGCCGCCAGGTCCGCCGGGTTCAGCGTCCCGTTCGCTCCCTGGGTCGCCAGGCTGATCGCCGAAGTCACTTGCGAGACTACCTGGCTGAGCGCTGAACTCGTCACCTGCAAGACGCCCTGCTCGCTGCTCGAACTCTGCACGTAGCTGTCCAGCCCGGCAATCTGCGACGCCAGCCCGACATTGGTGCTCACCGCAACCGAATCAGCGGAGAGCGTGGCCACGCGCAATCCGCTCGAAAGCTCCGACGTCAGCGTCTGTTGCTGCGCCGTCGAGGCCGACAGCGCCGAGGTGAGCTGTGACATGTAGTTCGGATCGACCTGCATTGCTGCCCTTGCCTTTCGCTTACAACTTACTTAGGAGACCGTCGTTTGCGTGCCGAGATTGATCGCCGCGGCCAGGAGCTGGTCCACGATCGTAAACACCTGCGCGGCCGCCTGGTACGACCTCTGGTATGTCGTCAGGTTTGCCGCCTCGGTATCCAGATTCACCGCCGAGAGACCGTCGCGCATCGTGGTCAACTGCGTCAGCGAGGCCTGCTGGTTGGTACTCTGCTGCTGCAGCGCGGCGGAACTTGATCCGATCCCGGAGAGCATGCTCGCGAGATTGCCCGTTATGCTCGTTCCGCTGCCGTCGGTCGCATTCAGCAGTCCGCCAAATGCGTTCGCATTGCCGTTGCCGGTGGCGCCCTGACCGATGGCCGCCGTCGCGATCGCGCCTGGGTCGCCGGGAATTACCGAGATGGCCGCCGCCGCGCCTGCCTCCACACCTCCGGCCGGCACGCTGAAGATTGCCGCGCCCGCCACACCCGCAGAGGTCTGCCCAGCCTCATTCTGCGTATTGAATGTCGTTGCCACGCGGTAGGCCAGCGCATCGAGCGCATTTTCGGCCACCGGCAGGTCCAAATTCTGTGCCTGCAGCTGGCCGCCGATGCTGCCGCCCGAGATCGCCGTTGTCATATCCACCCCAAGGCTGTCGTGCACTTCCGTGGTTGCGCCCACCTGCTGGCTTGAGAGCGCATAGGCCTGCTGCCCCGCCACCAGCGTGCTTCCATTGGTCGCGGTCAGCGTAATGCCGTTGGATTCGGTTGAAATCTGGTTCAGCCCGATGTACTGCGAGAGCTGCTCGATGGCGGATTGCCGCTGATCTTCAAGCGAACCCGCATCCTTGTTCGGATCCTGCGCGGAGATCTCGCCATTCAACTGCGCAATCGTCCTGGTCAGGCTGTTGACCGCGGCAACCGAACTCGCCACGCTTCCGTTGATCGTTGTCTGTACACTCGCCAGCCCGCTCGCAGCCGCGTTGAATGCAGCAGTGAGCGTCTGCGCCGCGCTCAGCACGGCCTGCTGCGTCGGCTGGTCGGCCGGGTTCGCCGCCAGTGCGGTCAGTGCGCTCGAAAGCCCATTCAACGCTGTACCCAGCTGCGTCGAACCCGACGTGGACGAGCTGCCCGTGATGCTGAACACGCCCTCAACCTGGCTCATCACGGCAGCCTCTGCCGCCGTGCCGGACTGCGACTGCATCTGTTGTTGGACCCGCTGCTCCAGCACCCGGTCCCGCAGCGAGGTCGTGTTCGCGGTGGGTGCCTGGTTCAGCTGCGTCTGGCCAGTCAGCGTGACCGTATCGCCGGATCGAAACGAGACCACCTGGTCGGTGTACCCGACCGTATTCTGATTGGCGACGTTCGCCGCCGTGGCATTCAGGGCAGCCTGGTCGGCCTGCAGCGCGCCGCGGGCGAGATCGACCAGCCCCATCAGCGAACTCATGCGCTGTTCCTGCCTTTCGCCGTCCTAGACCAGCTCGACTCTCCCGGGTTCAGATCGTCATAGAGGCCCAGGCTCTCGAAGAACCCTCGAGAACCACCGCTGTAAGCCGAACCGGAGAAGCCGCCGCTGTAGCCGCTTTTCCGGCTTCCGCCCAAGCCAACGCCAAGCCCGAACGAGTCCGCGCCAAAGGTCTCCTGCGCTTCCGCACGGCGCAGGCTGGCAAGATTTTCGCTGGTCGCTTCGAGCAACGCCGCAAACACCCGCAGCCGCCCTTCGAGAACCGGGACCAGCGCCCGGCGGCTCACACCCGAGCCGCCCAGATTGAAGGCCGCCAATGCTTCCGCACGGCGGCCCAGTTCTTCGAGTGCCTCTGCATCCAGCTGCGTCAGCGCCGACGATGCATCGGAAATCAGCCGCGCCAGCTCGCCGCCCAGGTCCTCGTCCAGACCGGCCGACTCCGCAGACATCACACCGTCTACTTCAGCAGGCTGTCTACAATCTTGCTCGCCACGTCCTGCGACGACACCGAGTACGTCCCGCTCGCGATCTGCGACTGCAGCGCCGCTACCTTGTCCAGACGCACGTCCGACGTGTTCAGCGCCTGGGCTACCAGGCCGCCCGCCGAACTGACGCTCGCCTGGTCCTGGGTCCGGTTCACCGGCGCGCTTGAGTTCGACCCGTTCGTTGTCCTGGTCGCGCTCGCTGCCGACTCGGCCACCGAGCTCGCCGCGTTGACGTTGCCATTCGTGCTGTGAATCCCCGGCACCGCTCCCAGACTGCTGATTCCGTTCAATCCTGCCATCGGTAGTTCCTCCTACACGATCAATGTATCGGCGCTCCTTCATTTGACTTTAGTCCCCTCTCGTTTGACTTCCGCGGCATGATGCGCAGCAGTAACCTGTTTCACAATCTGTCGTGCAACCCCCATCCCGCCGTGCGCCGATAAAGCTTTTCCCAGCGCATCCGTGCCCATGCCGCGGATGGTATCGGCCGCTCCCCCGCTTCCTTCTTCCGCGCCTTCATCCACTCCGGCGCCAAAGTGCATGGGCTTCAGCAGTTCGTTCAACATCATCGCTTCGAACTGCTGCGCGGCTTCGGCCAGCTTCGCCGTCTTCACCTCCGGCGACGGGGTGGCGGAGGTTCCTTGAAGCGTCTGGGCAAGGATGTTCATAGCACCTCGATCTCTGCCTCGAGGGCGCCCGCAGACTTCATCGCCTGCAGGATCGAGATCACGTCGCGGGCGGTTGCGCCGATGGTTTGCAGGCTGCGGACCAGGTCGTCCACGGTTGCGCCCTGCTTCAGCTCGATCCGGCTTACCGGCTTGTCGGTCGCCTCCACCTTGGTCTCGGCGGTCACCTGGGTGGTGCCCGTGGAGAGCGGCCCGGGCTGCGATACCTTGAACTGGTTGACCACCTGCACCACCAGGCCGCCGTGCAGGATCGAAACCGGCTGGAGCACCACCTTGCCGCCAATCACTACCGTGCCCGTGCGCTCGTTCACGATGACCTTTGCCCGCGGATACACGGAGACCTCGATCGCCTCGACTCGCGCCAGCAGTTCGGTGACATCTTCGCCCTTCTGCACATCGAGTTCGACCCTGCGGCTGTCGTGCGCCCGAGCGGCCTTGCGTCCAAGCTCGGTGTTGATTGCGTCGGCCATCGCTCCCGCCGACTTGAAGTCGGCGTCATCCAGCAGCAGCGAAAAGCTCGCGCGATCGCCGATTTCGAGCGGCAAAGCCCGTTCCACCATCGCTCCGTACGGAACCCGTGCGGTGGTCGGATGGTTGAACTGCTTGCTGTTCCCGTTCGAGGTCACCGAATAACCGCCGACCACCAGCGCACCCTGCGCCTGCGCATAGATCTTGCCATCGGTGCCATACAGTGAGGTCAGCATCAGCACCCCGCCCTCAAGCGACTTGGCGTCACCCGCCGACGATGCCGTGATATCCAGCTTTGTGCCGGGACGAGCGAACGGCGGCAGCGTCGCCGTCACGAAGACCGCCGCGAGATTCTGCACCCGGATCGACGTCGCCGGCACGCTCACGCCCATGCGCAGCAGCATCGCCGAGAGGGTCTGCGTCGGGAAGGTGGTCTGCTGCGAATCGCCAGTGCCCTGCAGACCCATCACCAGCCCATAGCCCACCAGCTGGTTGTCGCGGATGCCTTCAATCGAGGAAATATCCTTCACCCGCGCCCGCCGCTCGCCCGCGCCATCCGCACCGCCTGCCGCGGTGGCCGGCAGCGCCTGAACCGCGGCCGCCCTGATCGCGCCGGCCGCCTTCGGCTCCTGGGCGCCAAGCGCAGCCGCCAGCAAGAGGCAGAGCATGCCCAGGGCCAGCATCCAGAAGCGATCGCCCGGACGAACTTGCGCGATGCTTTCCCGCTGGTTGCTCGACGCGAAGGTCTTCAGAAAACCACGCTTCATCAGAATATGAGGGCTCATCAAAACACCAGGATTCGTTCGATCAGCCGCACCAGCGGGTTCTGGCGGTAAGTGGAATCGTTCACGATTCCCTTACCCTTGACCTCAAGCTCCAGGCTCGAGATCGCCGTCGACAGCACCTGATTCTGCTGCGAGATGTCCTCCGGACGCACCAGGCCGCGCAGCACGATGGTCTGCGTCTGCTGCGAAAATTCCACCTGCCGCGCCGCTTCGATCACCAGCGTCCCATTCGCCAGCACCTCCACCACCTGACCGCCCAGAGTGGTCGTCAGGCTGGAATTGGTCGCACTCTGCCCAGCCGCATTCAAGGCGGAAGCAGAGGTCTGATTCAGCAGATTCTGCAAGGCGTTGCCGCCCTTCAAGACTCCGATCAGGCTCGAGATCTGCGAACTCGCGCTCGAGGTGCGCGTGTTCTTCACCGTGCCGTCGGTCTCGGCGGCCAGACTCTCCTGCACCACCACCGAGATCAGATCGTGCGGGCGCATCGCGCGCATGTCGGTTGAAAACCGCGCCAGCCGGCCATTCTCCGTCCAGATGGACCCGTCGGTCGGCCGCGTGTCCTGCGTCTCCGCCTTCACCCGCTGCAGATACGCTGACAGCGAGCTCTGGGCCACGTTGCTCTTCGGTGCGAACAGCTTCGCCGCTGTCTTCCCGGTCACCGACGCCGGCGCCGCGGGTGCGGGCGCATACGGCGAAGCCAGCGTCACTCCCTGCGCCTCGATCGAAACCGCGAGGATCAGCAGCAGAATGCCGGCCGTGACCGCGGCAAACTCACCCAGCCGTGAATGCGTTCGATCTCTTGCCAACCAGCGCTCTTTCATCGCGTCTCCAGCTCAATCACGTTCCGGCTGCGTACGATTCCCGTGGCAAACTGCTCAGTCGCGCTGCCATCGCCGGAGCCGCCCGCGGTCACCGGCACCAGGCGAACCCGCACCCGGTCTCCCAGGCGGCCGCTGGCCTGCACCACTCCCGGCATCTCCAGGCGAACATTTTCGCTGCTCTCAAACACGCGTACGCTGGTTCCCGCCAGCATGATCAGCGAGGACGATGGCGCGGCATCCTGCAATCCGGCCCGCTCTCCCGCCCCGGCAGCCGAAGCCAGCACCAGCAGCGCCGGCCGTTCCGGATGCTGGCAGCTCCTTACCGACGCCCATACCGTTCCGGAGAAGACATCGCGCCGCGTGCTTTCGAGACGAAAACCCGTGACTCCGCGCACTCCCACCTGCGCTGCCGCAGCTTCTGCGCTCCCATAGCATCCGGGCTCCGAAGCACCGGCCATCCCGTACCCGACAAACCCGAAGATCATGACCAGCAACCCGTTGCGAACGCTCATAAGTCCCTCCCGCTGTGTGCCCAGTTCCCTGCTGCCAACACCTCTACCGAACCAGCCCATTCACCTGCGAATACATGTCGTCGGCCACGTGAATCACCTTGGAGTTGCTCTCGTACGCCCGCTGCGCCAGGATCATCTGCACGAACTCGGTCACCACATCCACATTCGAGTTTTCGAGGTATCCCTGCTGCAGCGTTCCCGCACCCGAGGTCCCGCCCGGCGCCGCCGTAATCGCATTGCCTGACGCCTGCGTCTCCTGAAACAGGCTTCCGCCCAGCGCCGTCAGACCGCCCGGGTTGGCGAAGTTGGCCAGCTGGATGGTGCCTAGCGTGGCCGGCGTGGTCTGCCCCGGAAGCGTCGCCGAGACCACGCCATACTGCGAGATGGTCACACTGGTCGCAGACGCCGGAATCGTGATCGCCGGCAGCACCTGATCGCCCTCGGCGGTAACCATCGTGCCCTGGTTGTTCATATGAAAGCTGCCGGCGCGGGTATAGGCAGTCGTTCCATTCGGAAGCTGCACCTGGAAGAAGCCTCCGCCCTGGATGGCGATGTCCAGCGGATTGCCCGTCTGGTTGAAGTCTCCCTGCGACTGGATGACCTCGGTGGCGGAACTGCGCGTGCCCAGCCCGATCTGCAGCCCCGCCGAAACCGTCGACGTGCTGGCCGGCGAGCCCGGCGTGATCAGGTTCTGGTACACCATGTCCTGGAACTGCAGCCGCATCTGGCGAAAGCCCGCGGTCGCAGAGTTCGCCAGGTTATTCGCCACCGTGTCCAGGTTCAACTGCTGGGCGCTCATCCCGCTTGCCGCCGTATATAACGCTCGAATCATTGTCCCTGCCTCTGTCCCGGCCCGGACTTCAGGCTCCGGTCCTTATTGCCTTGCCGCCAAACTTTCTAAACCCTGGCCAACTGCTCCACCGCCGACTTGTCGAAGCTTCCGTCGAAGACGGTCAATGCCTTCTGCATCATCTCGGCCTGGCGCTGAATGAGGATCAGTTCCATGGTTCCGTGCACGGTGTCCTGGTTCGAGCTCTCCACCGCTCCCTGCTGCACCAGCGCGGAGCCTGCGATCGGCTGGCTCCCGGGCGCCGCTACAAAGCGATTGGCGCCCTCCGCCCTGAGCCCGTCGGTCGACGCAAAATTTATAATTCCCAGCTGTCCCACCACGCCGGTGCCCGCGTCCGTGGTCACCGAAACGGTGCCATTGGGAGCGACGGTGACCGTACCCGCCGGCAGCGCGATGCTCTTTCCCTGGCTGTCGAGCACCGGCTCTCCCTGCTGCGTGGTCAGCAACCCGGCGGGCGATTTCAGAAACGAGCCGTCGCGCGTGTAGCGCACGCCCTGCGCCGTTTGAAGGGCGAAGAATCCCTGTCCGCTCAGCGCGAGATCCAGCGGGTTGGACGTCGTGACCAGCGGCCCCTGGCCAAAGTCGGCCGCAGTGCCGCCCAGGACGCCAAACCCGTTCACGGTGGCGCCCACCTGCGACGCTCCATCGGCTACCGGACCGTAGCCGGTCGGGGTCAGCCCCTGCGCCAGAACTCCGGCAAAGCTCTCCCGCGACGCGCGAAACCCGTTGGTGCCGGCGTTCGCGAGATTGTTCGCCGCCGTATCCAGCGCCTGGGTCCGCGCCAGCAATCCCGTGTACGCCGCATAGATGCCGCTGTCCATGCCCGGATATAGGCACGCGTCGCACCACAACCACGCGGTGCAGGGTTAGAAGGCTGTAACGCGCGCCGCGCAGCTCTTTTCACTCGAGCCATCGAGCGCAGACAACAAAACGCCCCGGCCCAAGCCGGAGCGCTGTCGTGACATCGCGCAAACCTGAAGCTATTTCACGACCGACTGAAACAGCGGCGAACTCAGCAGGCTCGAAAACTGGCTGTCCGACGAGGAGTAGTCGACCGTCAGCGTGCCGCCCGAGGAATCGATCGTGGTCTGGTCGAGCGCCGTTTTTTCAAGCGGTGAGCCGGAGTTCTTGCGCAGCAGCGCCACCCCCTTCATCAGGGTCGCCGCCGTCGCCGCGGTGATGGTGTCCGACATCACCACCGCCATATCGAACTTGACGCCATTCTGGAAGTCCATGGTGTAGCGCGCGCTCTTCATGCGCTCTTTAACCGTGTCGTAGTCGGCCAGCGACGAGGCACCGCCGAGCACGCTCTTCATCATGGTCTGGGTGCCCTTCTGGTCGAGCAGGCTCCAGACTGCCTTGGAATCTACCGCCTGCATCTCGTTCACCATGTCGCCGTTCTGCAGGAAGTTTTGCTGCACGCCGTCGCGCGCATCAAGCGCATCCTTCACGGCGGACTTTTCGCCGAAGACCATGGTCGTCTGGTTCAAGAAGCAGACGACCATGCCGCCGGAGCCGAGAGGATAGATCTTGTTGTCGCGCAGCAGCTCCGCCTTGGTCTTGTTCTTGGCGAAGTTCGACATGATCGTCCCGGTATGGAACTGACCCTGCGCAATTCCGACAATGCGGGTGCCGTCCTTGGCGCGAAACGCGGCAAAGGCCAGCGTATCGGCGTCCTGGTCCACCTTCAGGCCGGAGCTCTTGAGCGCGGTCTCAAGACGCTTCAGCTCCGGCGGAAGCACGCGATCCTTCAGGTTCATCGCCGCCGGCGAGTTCTGCATCGCGCGATAGTCCACCACGATCACCTGCTGGATGTCCCGCGGAATCGCCGCCTTGGCATCGTTGCTCAGCTCTGCCGCCTGCGCCGACGGCCCCCACAGCCCGGCAACCGTACACGCGGCCAGCGCCGCAACCGCCACGTTCCGCTTCGCAATCGCCACGTTCCGCTTTACGCCCAAAAGATTCACCATAAGATCCCTTTGCTTCTCCTTACGCCCACACGAAGTCTCAGCGTTCCGGCCAACCGTCCTATTGTTCCGAGTTCGGGACGCAAAGGCAAGCCCTGTTATGAGCTTGGACGCCGGGAGCTTGCGAAGGTTGGAAAGTTTCTTGGGCTGCGAGCAGTGCAGGTTTGTGCGCCGGACACCGGCGCCAGGCAGAACTTGTATCCTTGAGGCGTGACCATTGAAATCATTCGCCCTGCCCGCACCCTTCAGGGCTCGCTGGTGCTGCCCGGCGACAAGTCCATCTCGCACCGGTACGCCATGCTGGCCGGGCTGGCCGAAGGCACGTCGCGCCTGGCCAACTTCTCGACCGGCGCCGATCCGCACAGTTCGCTGGCCTGCATGGCAGCGCTGGGCGCAAAGATCGTAGAGCAGGAAAAACATGTTGAGGTCACCGGCGTCGCCGGCAGCTTCTCCCAGCCGTTGGAGGCGCTCGACTGCGGCAACTCCGGCTCGACCATGCGGATGCTCGCCGGTCTGATCGCCGCGCATCCGCATACCTTCACCCTAGTCGGCGACGATTCCCTGACCCAGCGGCCGATGGAGCGCATCCGGAAGCCGCTGGCGCAGATGGGCGCCAACCTGACGCTGACCGATGGTCATGCGCCCATCACCATCCGCGGCGGAGCGCTGCACGCGATCGATTTCGCCACGCCGATTCCCTCCGCTCAGGTGAAGACAGCGGTGCTCTTCGCCGGGCTGCAGGCGACGGGCACAACCTCCCTTTCGGAGGCGATCCTGACCCGCGACCACTCCGAACACGCGCTGCGGGCGTTCGGGGCGACGCTGACGCGCCGGGACGGGAGGCTCCTGATTGCAGGTGGCCAGAAGCTGCGGGCGATCGACGCGACGGTGCCGGGCGACCTCTCGTCCGCGGCATTCTTCCTGTGCGCGGCGCTGCTGTTTCCTGATTCCAACCTGATCCTGGATGCGGTCGGACTGAATCCAACGCGATCGGCGCTGCTCGACGTGGTGGCCGCGCTGGGCGCGAAGATTCGCCTGCTGAACGTCGAGGAGCATCATGGCGAGCTGGTGGGGACGATCCAGGTGAACGCCAATCCGGCCGGCGCGCCGGCGCAGCCGTTCCTCATCTCCGGCGCGCTGACGGCGCAGCTCATCGATGAGCTGCCGGTGCTGGCGGCGGTCGCGCCTTATACGCGCGGCGGGATTATCGTGCGCGATGCACAGGAGCTGCGGGTGAAGGAGTCGGACCGGATTGCGCTGGTGGCGAGCAATCTGCAGGCGATGGGCGCCCAGGTGACAGAGCGTGCGGATGGCCTGGAGATTCCGGGCGGGCAGACGCTGCACGGGGCCACGATCGACTCCGGAGCCGATCACCGGATTGCGATGGCGTTCTCGATTGCGGGTCTGCGGGCGACGTCGGAGACGGAGATTCAGGGAGCGGAGGCGGCTTCGATTTCGTTTCCGGAGTTCTTCACCCACTTGAAAACATTGTGTCCGGAGTAGTCTACCCTCCCCCCGTCACTTTTTGCCTATATTCTTCAAAATAGATGGCTTAGCCCTGGAACAACGAGGGCTGCAAGAACCCCCGGCGTTGCACCATTCTCAGGGCACCCACTTATGTTCGGAGGCTGCGGCTACATCTTGTAGCCGCCGGTTTCGTCTTCGTTCAGGTTCTCGAGCCACTTCTTCAGTTCGTCCGGATTGAGGTTGACGTCCGAGTCGGCGCCGACCTGCTGGCGGGTGCGGCCGAGGACGCTCTTGGCGACGAAGATAGGGCAGTCGAAGCGCAGGGCGAGGGCGATGGCGTCGCTCGGCCGCGCGTCCATGGCGACCTGTTCATTGCCCTGGCGGAGCCAGATGGTGGCGTAGAAGGTGTCTTCTTTGAGATCGGAGACGACGACTTTTTCAACGCTGGCGTTGAGTCCACGGGCGAGGTTGCGCAGCAGGTCGTGCGTCATGGGGCGCGGAGTTGCGGTCTTTTCAAGTTCGAGCGCGATGGCGTTGGCCTCGAAGACGCCCACCCAGATAGGCAGGACGAGATCGCTGGCGACGTCTTTCAGCACGACGATGGGCATGTTGGTGACGGGATCGAGCATCAGCCCGCGAATCTGCACTTCGACCTCGGTGGCGGCGAGTTCAGCCAGGATTTCGGCTTCGGAAGCGGGAGCATGCTTCATACTGCCTCCGCGAGCAGGCTGTTGGGGAAGGTCTGGGTGATGCGAACGGTCTGGTAGCTGCCGAGCGCGGGCAGAATCGGCGAAGAGGTGGTGAAGTTGACGGTCTTGTTCTGCGATGAGCGTCCGACGACCTGGTTGCGGGTCCTGTTGTGACTCTCAACCATCACTTCCATGGTCTGGCCTAAGTGCCTGGAATAGCTGTGCCTCTGGATTTCGCGCTGACGGCTGAGCAGGACCTCGAGGCGGGCCGCCTTGGTCTCGTCGGGGATGCTGTCGGCCATCGAGATCGCAGGCGTATTGGGCCGGGGCGAGTATTTGAAGGCGAAGATGGCGTCGTACTGCACGGCGTCGAGCAAGGTGGCGGTCTCCATCAGGTCGGCTTCGGTCTCGCCGGGAAAGCCGACAATGATGTCCGAGGTGATGGAGATGTCGCGCTTCGCGGCCTTCATCCAGGCGATGCGCTCGAGATACCAGTCGCGGGTGTACTCGCGCGCCATGGCCCTCAGAACGGCGGTCGAGCCGGACTGCACGGGCAGGTGCACGTGGTCGCACAGGGTGGGAGTCGCGTCGATGGCGTCGACGATATCGCGGGTGAAGTCCCGCGGATGCGAGGTGGTAAAGCGGACGCGGCGGATGCCGGGGATTTCACCGATGGCCACCAGCAGTTCGGCGAAGGTCTTGAGCTTCAACGGATCGCGGTAGGAGTTGACGTTCTGGCCGAGGAACTGGATCTCGGTAAATCCCGAGTCGGCCATGCGGCGGGCTTCTTCGAGCACGCTGATGGAGGTGCGCGAGCGCTCGTTGCCGCGGGTGTAGGGGACAACGCAGTAGGCGCAGAACTTGTCGCAACCTTCAATGATGGTGATGTAGCCGCGGTGCTGGTTGGTGCGGGCGACGAACGGCGTCTCGAAGGTTTCCGTTGTCTTCTTGTCGTCCAGGCCGGTGATGCGGGTGTCGCCCTGCTCCAGGCGCGCGAGCATGCCGGGCAGGTTGCGATAGCTGGCGGAGCCGGCGACGATGGAGACGTAGGGCGCGCGATCGAAGATCTTTTCGCCCTCCTGCTGGGCGACGCAGCCGATGACGGCGAAGCGCTTGCCTTCCCCCTGCAGACGCTTGTACTCGTTCAGGCGGTGAAAGACTTTCTGCTCGGCCTTATCGCGGATGGAGCAGGTGTTGTAGAGGATGAGGCCGGCGTCGGCCTCGTCCTGCACCTGGCTGTAGCCTTCGTGCTCGAGCGTTCCGACCACCTT
>CAJCHN010000137.1 GCA_903970285.1 Rhodanobacteraceae bacterium
TGATGTAGGGCATGCCGGCACGGGTGGCTTCCTCGGCGATGGCGTCCTGCGCCTGGCGCTTGGTGCCGACGAAGAGGATGAGCTTGCCGGTGGAGGTGAGGTCGGTGACGAACTTGGACGCCTCTTTGAACATCTTGAGGGTCTTCTGGAGGTCGATGATGTAAATGCCGTTGCGCTCGCCGAAGATGTATTCCTTCATCTTGGGGTTCCAGCGCTTGGTCTGGTGGCCGAAGTGGACGCCGGCTTCGAGCAGTTCTTTCATCGTGATGCTTGCCATGTGAGGCTCCTGTTTTGAGACCCGCCCGGACGGCCTCTGACGGGGCTGGTGTCCGCGGTCTGGATTGATCCCTGGCGTAAGTGCGTCGGGAGATTGAGTTCCTTGCCTCGGGTGGTGTGGTGTGGCCCCGGGGGTGATGCGGGTGGTACGAGATGCCAGATGCCGGATGTTCGTTGTTAGAAAAGGCAAAAGCTAACAACAGGCATCTGGCAACTGGCATCCAGTTCTTAGCGCTTCGAGAACTGGAAGCGTGCGCGAGCGCCCTTCTGGCCGTACTTCTTGCGTTCCTTGCCGCGGGAGTCGCGGGTGGTGAGGCCTTCGGCCTTGAGCGCCTTGCGGAGCTCGGGGTTGAATTCCATGAGGGCGCGGGCGATGCCGAGCTTGACCGCATCGGCCTGGCCCATGACGCCGCCGCCGCGTACGGTGGCGAGGACGTCGAAGGTCTCTTCAATGCCGGCGATGCCGAGCGAACGGCGGGCGGCGGCGCGCTGCTGCGGGGTGACGAAGTAGACGTCAGCATCCTTCTTGTTGACGATGAAGTTGCCGCTGCCTGGGCGGAGGAAGACGCGGGCGATGGAAGACTTGCGCCGGCCGGTTCCGTAGTACTGAATGAGATCTGCCATGGTGCTCCTTAGAACGTGTTCAAGAGGCGAAAGCCCCGGTCAAGGTATCAGGTCGATGGCACGTCCGGAGACGCGCCCTGTGATCAGCCTTCGAGGGCGGCGTGGTGCGCCGCCGGAATATGGGTCGGCTGGCCCGACTTGGGAGCGCCGGCGATCTTGGCGGCGTTCGAGGCGTGAAATTCCAGTGGCTGCGGCTGCTGCGCCAGGTGCGGGTGCTTATCGCCCTTGTAAACCTTGAGCTTGGTGGCCATCCGGCGGCCGAGCTTGGACTTGGGAAGCATGCCCTTAATGGCCTGTTCGACGATGGCCTCTGGACGCCGGGCAAGCAGCTTGATGAAGCTCTCTTCGCGCAGACCGCCAGGGAAGCCGGTGTAGCGCCGGTACATCTTCTGGTCGCTCTTCATGCCGGTGAGGACGATCTTTTCGGCGTTGACCACGATGACGTGATCGCCCATATCGATATAGGGCGTGTAGAGCGGATTCAGCTTACCGGCGAGGGCCGACGCGGCGACGGTGGCCAGGCGGCCGAGGGTCTTGCCGGTGGCGTCGATGACGAACCACTTGCGCTGGATGTCTTTCCCGCTGGGAATGGTGGTGGTCTGGTTCAGATTGCTCATGCTCCGGGTTACTCCTTGGTTCTGCTGTCTTCGGTGAGGGGCAGCGTGATGCACGAAGAGGGGTGAAACAGCCTGCGTGGCGCAGACGCCATAGGGCGCCTGCAGGACTTTCCGGTGCCTGGCGATGGGGTTCCCGGGGAAGTGGGCTGATGCCGGCACTGCCATGCGGGACCGAACTGCCTGGGACAGAGATGAAGCGATCGCCTGGGGTCTGTCATCCCGAGGCAGGGCGCGCATTCCTGGGTGCGAAAGCTGCGCCGGCAGACCGCCTGCCCGGCTTCAGCCTGTCCAAGTCCGAAGTGCAAAGGGCAAGCGGAGGCGCGAGCGCGAGACTGCGCGAGTCTCCAGAATAGGCGAAGTCGGACGCGGAGTCAACCACTGGGTAGCGAGTGGGGAGGTGTTCGGATCGACGAAGGCTGCGCTAGATTGAAAGGCATGGAGACGCGGCGGATACGAACATCGCGGTTCATAGCGGCGGTGGCTTGCCTTGCGTCCGCCATGGCTCCGGCACAGAGTGGGCCGTCCAGCAAGGCCGACGGTGACCCCGAACTGATTGCGGCGCAGGGCTGGGTGGGCAGAGCACTGATCTTGCGTGGCTTTCCCGCCGGGGACGATCTGAAATACACCGCGCGCGGGGAGTTGGTGGGACCGGCGAAGGTGACCGACTGGACGCTTGCGGGTTTTGAGCTGCAGACTGTGACGCGACGTACAACTGGCGATCTGCAACTGGACGGACTTCGGGTGGCGATCCGCTATAACTCGGATCAGCATGTCTTCGAGCGGCATCCCCAGAAGCAGGGGGCGATGCGGCTTGTCCTGGCCTCTCCGGCTGCGGGTAAGCTTGACGCTGCCCTCGGAGCGATGTTTTCGGTGGGGATTGATCCCGCGCTGCAACGGTCGATGCCGGCCTATTGGAGACACTACTTCATTCCTTCGGAAGAGTGGCCGGCGGATGGGCTGACGGGGCAGACGATCTTTGGCGCCGGGGGCAAGGCTCCGGAAGGTGCCAACTACCCGGTCGCCGAGAAGAAACCGGAGCCCGGATATACGCCGGAGGCGATTCAGGACCATGTCCACGGATCGGTGCAGGTGCGGGTGGACGTGGATGCCAGCGGAACTCCGCAGCGGGTGGTGATTCGCCAGCCGCTCGGGTACGGATTGGACGCGAAGACGGTGGCGGCGGTGGAGCGCTACCGCTTCCAGCCCGGCGTGCTGGAGGGGTCTCCGGTGGCGGTAGAGGTAACCGTGAACCAATCCTTCGAGTAGCTCTGCCGGTCCGGCACCCGCGGTGCAGGGCGGAAGGAGAGGTTCGGGAGCCGGTGTAGCATGGCGATACCGCGTCCCAACCGGCGTGGTGCATCAAGGTCGAAGGGTCCATCAAGACCATAGAGGGACATGGCGGCGACGGAACAATGACCTGGACTCAAATCGGGAACCGCTGTGAATCCGTGAACGGGATCAAACGTGGCTTGGATCGTTCAGGCAAGCTGAAAGTTCAGGACATCCTCCTGTTGCTTGTCTTTGCATCAGGCGTGGTCATCTTCTTGTGGACCGGCCGCTCCGACGGCAGCTACGGTGACTTCGCACCGGTATACGGAAGCGTCCGCGCGCTGGCGGCAGGTCTCAATCCGTACCGCGTTGCCGAGGTGCAGCAGCAGCTGCTGGCGAGCGGATACCCGCAGGGCTGGATGGGGCCGGAGTTCTGGCAGACGCACCAGCTGCTGTACCCGCCGTTGACCTACTACCTGCTGTGGCCGCTGTCCTTTGCCGGGTACCACTTGGCTGGGCTGGTGTGGTTCTGGCTCTCGGCGGTGGCGCTGGCGTGCGCCGGACTGACAGCGGCGTGGCTGGGCCCGGTGGGCGCGCGGCGCTTTGCGCTGGCCGGAGCGGGGGCGATTCTGGCCACCAGCGGCGGACTTCTCCGGCTGGGGCAACTCAGCGTTCTGGCGATCGCGCTCGTGGTGACCGGGAGCGTTCTGCTGCTGGCGCGCCGATGGCTGCCCCCCGGCGGTGTGCTCCTCTTCGTGGCGTGCGGCCTCAAACCGCAGCTTGCGCTGCCGATCGTGCTCTTCCTCTGCTTTCCCCGCCCAAGCCGGCGTCCCGCATGTGCAGCCCTCGCAGCCTTCATCCTGCTTTCGGGCGCAGCGGCCGCGGTGCTGGCGTCCAGTGCCTCCTCACGGCACTGGGTCGAGGATCTCAGGGAGCAGGTCGCCCTGGCCGCGCCTGCAGGGCCACAGTCACGTATTGACACCGGTGTGATCCACCTGGAAGGCCTTACCTCGCTGATCAGCGCAGACCCAGTGGTGTACGACAGTATGGACGCGCTGGTGTGCGTGGCGATTTTGGCGCTGCTGGTCATGGGGTTTCGCCGGCGAAGGGAGGCCCGTTCACGCGACTGGATGGCCGTGGCCACCATGGCATTCCTCACCTTGCTGCTCACATATCACCGGACCTACGACATGCGGTTGCAGATGTTGAGTCTGCCCGCGCTGGGGTTGCTGTGGCGAACCCGGCGAAAACTAGCCTGGGTGCTGACCCTGCTGAGCGCGTCGCTGCTGTTTTCGACTGCGCTGCTCTCGCTGCGCTGGGGCGAGGCGCACCTGAGCAGCCCGGTGACTCATTCCCTTTGGTTCCGCATCCTGGTGGAGCGGCAGCAGGCGGTGCTGGTGCTGGCGGCAGCCGTAGCATGGGCAATCGCAATGCCGCCCGAACCGGCGTCCCGCAGCCGGCTCGAGCCCGGTTCTTGAAGGCTGCGCCTTAGTGCGCGAGTTGAGAAACACTGGGTCTCTGGCCGAGCCGGCCACGCGAGCGGCGATTGCGCCGGTTTATCTTCCCGGTCTCAGACAAGGGGGTGAGCCGATACAAAATGAGCAGGTTTCGATCCTGATCGTCCATCGCGGGGAAGGTCGCCACACGTTCGACGTGGAAGTTGGGCGCCAAGGAGTCCATCTTGTCGTCTTCGATCAGGTTCCAGGCCAGGTACCAGCCGGGGTTGTAGCGCTTGGCGCGTTCCGCGAGCTCCCAGGTGCCGAAATCGTCGCAGATGCTGTGCAGGCCGGTCATCAGCGACAGGTCGGAGCCGGAGATGGAGAGGACCAGCGTGCTGTGCGCGGGATCCCGGCGATGCTCGTCGGCGATGTACCTGCTGATCTGCCGCGCGGCATTGAGCAACGTGTACTGGGGATGGCGGACGTATGAGATGGTCTGGCGGGCATCGGGAATAAGTACGGCCGCGAACGCCACGGAAGCGAGCGACAGAGCGGCGATACGCGCCCTTGGCCGGGTGCAGACAGGAAGTACGAGGTCGCGCAGAACGACCGGGACCAGCAGCGTGAGCGGAACAGCGATCACCAGATAGTAGCGCGGCTGAAGATTGTTATGGTAAGCCAGGAACACTCCATAGCCAGCCGCCCAGAGCGTCAACGCAGGGATGAGGGGGTGGTCCGCAAGGCGTCGCGGGCGGAGCAGCGCGAAGCCGGCGGCGGTGAGAGCGAGGCCAAAGAGGGTGTCGCCGATCCAGGCGCAGCCGTGCAGGGTGAACCACAGGACGGAGAAGAAGTTGCGCCGGTCGATGCCGGTGTAAGCGTTGGCGCTGAACAGGTAGCGATAATCCAGGAGCAGGTGCGGGCGCACGCAGAGCAGGAAGTAGCCCAGCCAAAGGCCGAAGCCTGAAAGCGCCGCCGGGACGCCGACCATCAAGAACGGGCGCAGGCGATGACCGAGCGAACCAAACAGCATCCAGGCGATAGCAGGGACCAGGAAGATGCCGGTGGTCTTGGTGAGGACGATCAGCGGTAAGAGCAGCGCGAGAGAGATGACGGGCCACGCGTTCTGGCGCAGCAGGCTGGCCGCCTCAGCGGCCAGGGACGCGTGTTGGGTGGCATCCGGAAGCGTCCCGCGTACGCTGGCCCGGCTTGCGGACTGGGCGGCCAGCAGGGCGAGCAGCATCAGCAGGATCAGCAGCGGCTCCAGGATGGCAAGACGAACGAAGACAAAGCAGAAGGGGCTGGCAGCCAGGAGCAGCACAGCGACCGATGCAGTCAGCGAGATGCGTAAACGCGACGCTTTCGCGTGAGAAGGCAGCGCAGAACGCGCGATCAGCAGCCAGGAAGCGAGCAGGATGCCGCCGAAGACGCTGACGCTGAGCGCCCTGGCCGCAATCAGCGAGACGCCCGTCACCTCGAAGACCAGCACCTCCAGCAGGGGCCAGACCGGCAAGGCGACCGCGGGGTTGAAGTCTCCGGCCACGTACCAGTGGCCGAGCTGAAAGTGCCGGATGGCGGCGTCGCCATACCAGCCCTCATCCGTATATTTGGACCAGTCCATCCAGCGCGAGAAGTTTGGGAAATCCGCCGACAGGTGGACAAAGTGGAGTGCAAGAAAACCCGCAGCCATGAACAGCAGGAGGAAGTTCACCCAACCGCGAAAGACCGGCAACCAGTTCTCTGTCTGACCGAGGCGCAGACGGGGAGAAGCGTCCAGGTCGGCTAAAGCGCTCGAGTTGGGCAGAGTTTGCATGCTTTCAGGTGCATTCTAGAGCAAGAGCGACCGCCGTTAAGCACTTGCTGACTCAGGCACGCGGCCCACGTTATCGCGCGTATGCCTGGGATAACGTGGTCGCTCGAGCGCACCTCGCAGCCGGAGAGCGCAGTCATGGCATGGAAACTGGACCCGGCGAGGCGGGGAAAGTTTCCTTTCGTGCGTTCGATGCGCAGGAGCAGCGGCCCGGATGCGTCAGGGCCGGCCGGCCGGGGTGCCGGCCGATCCGCTTCGGCGGGGGACCAGAGCGGGACGGAAGTCCATGCCGCGGCGCACCCTTGTGCGGTCCATATTGGTGATCGCGCCGGTGACGACGGGCAGCACGTACTTCGAGATGAGCGCGACCAGCGTAACGCCAAGGGCTGCGTAGGTGGAGATCCAGACCTGGCCGCCGATCATTCCTTCGGGCGCGGCGTGGGCGCTGATGACGGCGAACAGCAGTCCCCATGGTGACTTGCGCAGGTCTCCGCCCAGGCTGTCCATCACTAGAAACGTGAAAACCATAATGAGCGGGAGAACCGCCAGCACGCCAATCCACTTATCCTGGTGAAACGCGTCGCCGGCAGGGCTGAAGGAGACGCCGGTGCCGTAATCCTCGTCGCCCACCATGCCGATGTCCCGGGCATACATATTTCCGACATAGTAGAAGGGCTTACTCTTCCAGATGAAGTGGGGAATGATGTTGAGAAAGGCGATCTGCGTAATCTGAAGCCCGGAGAGGTTCCCCTGCTCGGTGTACTCCGCCAGGGCGTCGTCCGGTGCGAGCATATTCAGACGGTCGAGGAATCCCTGCGGACGATTAAAGAAGTGCGGTTCGTCGCCGGGATTAACCTCGGCTTCCTTTTCGCCTTCCAGAAAGACCGTACGAGTTCCCTGCAGGTCCAGGAACAACGGAAGCGCATTGCGCACCACGTCGCCGAAGGTTCCTTCCTCCAGCCGGGAGTTGCGTCCTACCTGCGAAAAAGGCACCAGGTACATTTGTACGAACACCACCATCAGCGCGAGGAGCAGAAGCTGCTTCCGCGTGAAGTTCTTTCCAGCGATGACGGCCGCGGCAAACCAGGTGACCGGCGCACCCAGCATGCCTTCCTTCGAGAACGAGATCACACCGAAGAAGAAGGCCCACAGAATCGCCACCCACACCAGCGCATTGGTGCTTGACTTTCCATTGGTCTTCTTGACCTGGTGGAAGGTGGCGAGCAGGATGGCCATCTGGGGAAAATAGTTGATCTGCCGAACCGCGCTCGCCAGCGAACCTTCCTCGCCGGACCCGTAGAAGATGATCACCAGTTGAATCGTGAC
The DNA here is from genome assembly GCA_903970285.1 of Rhodanobacteraceae bacterium. GTDB lineage: Bacteria > Acidobacteriota > Terriglobia > Terriglobales > Acidobacteriaceae > Edaphobacter. The sequence continues at coordinate 7,359 of CAJCHN010000137.1, forward strand.
GCCCAGGATGAAAGAACCCAGGGCTGCCTTGCGCATGGTATCGCCGAAGCCCATGTCGGCAAGCACGCCGTTTCTGGGCCGGATGCGCCGCACCAGGGCCGCACTGCAGCCTACCGCGAACATACCCGCGCAATACATGCTCAGCGTGACTACCGGAACCCGTAGATTGGAGTCTCCCGGCTCCAGGGTGACGCAAGCCTTCCAGAAGAGCGCGAGGATGGCGGTCAGAACCGCGTTTGCGAAGATCCAGCAGCCGGACGCATACACCAGCCCGCCAGCCGCGTTGAATGCGAGGACCGAAAGCAGAAGGTACAGCCCGCACAGCAGGGAGAAGAGCAGGCCGGTGTGCTCAATCTGCTGCAGCGTGATCAAAAGCGTCGCAGCGATAGCGGCGTGCCTTATCCGGATGTTCTGTACTACGGGAATCCGCATGAACTTAGGCTAAGTCTAGCAGTGGGGGCATCGGTCCTGTCTCCGGGCCGCGCCTGAACGTTGTACATGCCCCACATAGGGAGCAATTTGCGGTAGCTTAGACAATGCGTGCGGTACACGACCCGGCGATGCAGGGGTAGGCGGCCATGGCGGCGTTTGGCGAAGAGCTGCGCAGGCAGCGGGATGCTCGAGGCGTGGCGCTCGATGTCATGAGCGCGGAGACGAAGGTACAGGCGCGCTACCTGGAGGCGCTCGAGCACGGCGACTTTCACAAGCTGCCTGGCGGCGTGTTCCGGCGTGGGATTCTGCGGGCTTATCTGAAGGCACTTGGCCTCGAAGAGCAGGAGTGGCTGCCGCGTTTCGATGCGAGTGTGGCTGAGAATGCGCGGGCTCATGGTCTCAGCGCGTGCCAGGATGAGGAAGCCTGGGTCACCTTTGCGTACAACGTCAAGAAGAACCGGAACCACCAGAAGCAGACCTACGGCTGGCGTTGGGCGGGAGTGCTGGCCATCGCGCTTCTGCTGGGCGCGGGCGGCTGGGCGGTCTGGACCTTCGAGCTGCGGCAACTGGTACAACGATAAGACCACGATGCTGCACCAGCGGCCTCGACACCGGAAGGGCAGGCTCCGGCCTGCGGAGCGCGCCCGCTCCGGGAGCATCAGCGCCTTCGAATGGCTCGAACCCCCACCGTGCCGGCCTTCGCGAATCGTGGCAGAAAACCGCCCTGGCCGGGTAAGATAGAGAGATGCCCTGCCCAGCCTCGAAACTCGATGCCGGTGGGACGAATCTGTGAGTTCCACGAGGAGTTTTCTTTTGGCGAAACGCGATCGTTTTCTGTTTACCAGCGAGTCTGTCACCGAAGGGCATCCGGACAAAATTGCCGACCAGATCTCCGACGCCATTCTGGATGCGTGCCTGGCGCAGGACCCCATGAGCCGCGTTGCCTGCGAGACGCTGACCTGCACCGGCCTGGTGGTCATCGCCGGTGAGATCACCACCAAGGCCTATGTGGACTTCCAGGGCCTGGTGCGCGATACCGTAGCCGAGATCGGCTATGTGCACTCCGATTACGGCTTCGACTCCAACACGTGCGCGGTGATCTCGACGATCAACAAGCAGTCGCCCGACATTGCCCAGGGTGTGGACACCGGCGGAGCCGGCGACCAGGGCATGATGTTCGGCTACGCGACCAATGAAACGCCCGAGTTGATGCCGCTGCCCATCTCGCTGGCCCACCGGCTCTCGGAGCGGCTGACCGCGGTGCGCAAGTCCGGGCTGATGAAGTATCTGCGGCCGGACGGCAAGAGTCAGGTGACGGTCGAGTATGCCGAAGTGGGCAAGCCGTCGCGCATCGACGCAGTCGTGATCTCGACCCAGCATGACGAGGATGTCACCAACGAGAAGCTGCGCGCCGACGTGGAAGAGCATGTGATTCGCGCGGTCATTCCGGCGGAGCTGCTGGATGAGAACACCAAGTTTCACATCAATCCGACCGGACGCTTCGTCATCGGCGGACCCATGGGCGACTCCGGGCTGACCGGGCGGAAGATCATCGTCGACACCTACGGCGGCATGGGCCGGCACGGCGGCGGCGCCTTCTCCGGCAAGGATGCGACCAAGGTCGACCGGTCAGCCGCGTACATGGCCCGGTATGTGGCCAAGAATATCGTGGCAGCCGGCCTGGCCGAGCGCTGCGAGGTGCAGCTGGCCTATGCCATCGGCGTGGCCGAGCCGGTCAGCGTGCTGGTGGATACGTTCGGCACCGGCACGGTGGATGCGGACAAGCTCGAAGAGCTGGTGCGGGCCAACTTCCGGCTGACCCCGAAAGGCATCATCGAGTCGCTCGACCTGCGCCGTCCCATCTTTAAACAGACTGCG
>CAJCHN010000138.1 GCA_903970285.1 Rhodanobacteraceae bacterium
CGAGCGTCCGCACAGTTCGCTCGACTACAGGACGCCGGAGGAGTTCCGGCTGAAGGCAGGCTATGCAGATGTGGAAAGCAGACAACGCTTCCCACATCCGCAAAGCCTCGACCACGAAGGCGGCGAGATCATCTCAAAGCAAAACCAAAACGGGGAAACTCCAGTTATCAGTGTATGAGAAATCGGGGGCAGGTCACCTTGGTGACGGCTCAAGAGCATGCCTTGCGTCGAGGGGCGCGCTGCCGCCACCGCAACCTCAGATTGGTTGCCCAACGATGAAAGTGCAACTAAGGTGCCACCAGAACAATCAGGTGGACGGCTTTGCCATCCTGGCTTCACGGCGTTCAAGTCGTTCATTTGCTTGACATTTTGGTAGCGTTACCGGGGCTCGAACCCGGACTCTTCGCCTTGAGAGGGCGACGTGTTAACCAGTTACACCATAACGCCATCCGCTTGAAGCATCGACAGCAGGAGGTCTTGCCTCGACCGCGTCAACCTCTTCAGTGTATCAAAATCGTCAGCTTGCGCCAACCCGGAGGCACGAGCGTCAGCAATCAGAGGCCCAGCTTCTTCACTTCGTCGTTGTAGTATTTTCGATAGAGAATGTCCCACTCCTGCGACCCTTCGACGATGATCTTGCGCTGAGACGCGATCTTCTGGCGGGCTCCGGCGTCGAGCTTCATCTCGTCGGTCAGTAGCTTCTCGAGCGCCTTTCGCGCCTCCTGCCGGATGGTGTTGCGATCCTCCAGGAAGTCGCACTCCGGCACCTCGGCCAGCGTATCCGCCACTGTGTGGGCCAGCTTGTTCAATTTGTCCCGGGAGATCCTCACAGTACCGCCTTGTACTTGCGCGCGAGTTCCATCTTGACCTTCTTGAACATCTCCGGATAGCTGGCGCCGGTCTTTCGCATATCGTCCTGGAAGGCTTCCAAGATCACGCGAACCTCGTCATTGATGCGATCTTCGAGCGCCAGTTCCTCCACCAGGGCGTTGGCCACGCGATCATTCAGCAACTCCACCTTGTGGGTCGCAATCATCTTGCTGGATAAGAGATGTTTTACGGTCTGACGGGCCAGGTAGCCAACGTAATCCTTGGAAAAAATCATGGGCTTTGACCTCAACTATAACATTGCCAACAACCCGATCCCTGCCGCACGCCGCCGGCCGATTTCTGAGAGAATGAATGTTGATGCATCCTGAAAACCTTCATTCGCTCAAGGATGACATGGTGGCTTTCATCGCCGGCCATGGTCTCCGCCGCATGCCCGCCTACGTGACGGAGGAAGTACCCACGGTCCTCTTCGAGGAGGACAATCCTGACGGCTGGAAGGACTTCGTCGAGCACGCCAAGGCCGCGAACGCCGCGTTCGTCACCATGTCGGAGGTGGTTCTGGAGAAGGCTGATGTCGCGATCCTGATTGAGCAGCTGCGTGATCACACCTTCTCCGATGAAGAAGAACTCGATCTCGATGATGCCGAGGCGCTCATTAAGCACGTCGGGAAGACCGGCTACCTGCAGCTCGGGTTTGCCCACCAGGGCATCATGTTCTTGTTCGAGACCTCAACCGATTGGTACGACCGCTTTCAGGACCTGATGGAAGCCGCCACCGACCTGGGCGGTGTGGTCCTCGACGAACGCGACGAATAATGGGGATGTGGCGGTCCACTCCCAAGGCACTTCCCTTCCGGAGATGGCGTGGTTCAGCGTCGCTCGCGCCGAACCGTTGCTGAGATGCAAAAGACTCGGTGGGTTGTTCACGACTCCGACCTCGATCGGGCCGCGCGGCTGGCCTCTGCGCTTGCGTGCCCCACGGCGATTGCCGCCATCCTCGCGAAAAGGAATGTGACACCGGAGAGCGCGGCAGCATTCCTCGATCCGACGCCGGCGCAGCTGCACTCGCCGGCACTGCTGCGCGGCATGCGGGAGGCGGTGCAGCGTATCCGGCAAGCTGTTGCCGGCGGCGATAAGATCCTGATTTATGGCGACTACGATGTCGACGGAACCATCGCGACGGTGCTTCTGAAGACAGCGATCGAGCGAATCGCGCCGCCGGGCCGGCCGGCGCAGGTGAGCTACCATGTGCCGCATCGATTGCGCGAAGGCTACGGGATGCAGAACGGGCGCCTGGGTGAGGCCGCCGCCGACAACGTGCGCCTGGTCATCTCGGTGGACACCGGCATCCGCGCCTTCGAGGCGGCGCGGGAAGCGAGGGCGCTGGGGCTGGATTTGATCGTCACCGATCATCACCTGCCTGACGAAGTAGAAGGCGTGCCGGACGCTCTCGCGGTCATCAACCCCGCTCAGCCCGAATGCGACTACCCGAATAAGCATCTTTGCGGCGCCGCGGTCGCGTTCAAGCTGGCGTATGCGCTACTGGAGGCCCATGCGACGACACCGGAACGACAGCAGCGACTCAAGGATATCCTGGTTCCCAGCTTCCTGAAGCTGGTCGCCATCGCGACGGTGGCGGATTGCGTCGAGCTGACCGGCGAGAATCGTGCGATGGTCTGGCTGGGTCTGCGCGAGCTGGCGAACCCGGTGCAGGCGGGCCTGCGTGCGCTGATGCAGGTGGCCAAGCTCCCCCTGAACCAGCCACCCACCGCGGCGGAGGTCGGATTCCGGCTCGCCCCACGCATCAACGCGGCCGGTCGCATGGACGTCGCCTCCACGGTCGTTGAACTGTTCCTGACGCGCGATCCTGCGGCGGCAGAGGCCCTGGCACATCAGTTGGACGAGCTGAATCAAGACCGCCGCGCCCAGGAGGCGGCGGCGCTTGAAGCGATCGAGCTGCAGCTGCTGACGTTACGCTCGGAAGACGGCGCCTATCCTGCCGAGTGCATCGTGCTCGATCACCCGGAGTGGCATCGCGGCGTTCTCGGGATTCTTGCGTCTCGCGTGGTCGAGCGCACGCAGCGACCGGCTCTGGTTCTGACGTCGGACACCGAGCACGCGCATGGCTCCGGCCGTTCCATTCCAGGGTTTCACCTGCTGGAGGCGATCACTTCGGCCCATGCGGAGGGCGGTATCTTCACCCGGTTTGGAGGCCATGCCCATGCGGTGGGCTTTTCGCTGCCGAGCGACCGCTTGCAGGAGCTGCGCGACTCGCTGCAGCGTCACAGCGCCGTCCACCTCACCAAGGAGCTGTTGCACCCTGAGCTTCACATCGATGCCGAGGTGAAGGTGGAGGACCTGACCCCTACTCTGCTGCAGTGGCTCGCGCGACTCGCTCCTTTTGGCCACGGAAACGAAGAGCCGGTCCTGCTTGCGCGTTCGTTGGCGCTTTCGGCGGCGCCGCGCATCATCAGGGAGCGCCACATCTGTCTTCCGCTCGGCGACCGCCTTTGTGCCGTGGGCTGGAGCCGCACCGGCCATGTGGCCTGGCCGGAACGGATCCAGCCGCTGCATTTGAGTGCGGGTTCGCGCATCGATTGCGTGTTTCGCCTGCGCGAAAACAAACACCCGCAATACGGCGGTCTCGAACTTGAGCTGTTCGACCTGCGACCGACTGCAGACGGCAAACGAACCGTGCATCTTCCAGCCGCGGGCTGAATCCGGCAAACGAGAATCACCGGAGCATTGCCAGTGTCCTCCGGCTGTGCGTCTTCTGGTCCTGTTGCTTTCAGGCTCCGCTGGCCCGCAGTGTAAAGGTAAAAACGGAGCCCTTGCCCATTTGGCTGGTCACCGAGATGTTTCCACCGTGTGTCTCCGCGATGGCCTTACAGATGGCGAGGCCCATACCGGTTCCGGACGTGGTCCGGCTGCGATTCCGTGCCCGATAGAACTTGTCGAAGATCAACGACTGCTCCATGGCATCGATGCCGAGCCCCCGGTCCGCGACACTGATTGCAATCATGGGGCCGCGAGCTTCGGCACTGACAAAGACGGGTTCACCTTCGCCGGAGTACTTGGCCGCATTTTCCAGTAGATTTCCCAATAATTTCTGGATCCACACCGGGTCCGCTTCAACCTTTGGCAACTCCGCAGGCACACGCACCATCACCTCGTGGTTGCCGGGCAAGGGCTTTGTCTCCTCGACCGCGGCTGCAATCAACGCCCGCACCGGCTGCGGGCTGAAGCTCATCCGCACCTCCTGCGTGTCGAGCTGCGCCATCTCGACGGCCTGCGATACAAGCCGGTTCAAGCGATCGCTCTCCTCATCGATCACCGTCAGCAGTTCCGTCACGGCCGCTGGCGGAAGCTCGGTGAGTAACAGGGACGAAACTGAGCCCTTGATCGAAGTCAGCGGAGTGCGCAGCTCGTGCGTAATGGAGTCCAGCATCAATCCGCGAAGACGTTCACTCTCTTTGCCTGCTTCCGCGCGCGTCACCTCTTCGACCGCCTGCGCACGGTCCAGAGAAACCGAAACCAGTCCGCCCAGGGCGTCCAAGGTCTGCAGAGAGAGCTGCACGCCGCGGACGATCAGAACTCCGCGCGGCTTGACACCAGTGCGTAGCGGGACGATGGACTCGGCCTCCCCCGAAGAGGAAGCGGGTCCGGGCGCATGGGACAACTCCTTTAACTCCGCCGTACCGAGTTGCGTGGGCCATTCGGTTCCCGAACGATAGATCCGATCGCCATCGAGCAGATAGAAAAGCACAGCGCGCGCACCGGTTGCCAGGGCAACAGAAGCCGGGATGGAGTTGGTGAGGTGAACGAGTTCATCGGTCTGCAGCAATGCCCGGCTCAGCCGATAGAGCACTTCCAGCTCTGCCTGGCGCTTTCTCGCCTCAAGGGATTCCTCCAGAATGCGATCGGAGGATCGGCT